>DATESM010000022.1:0-16804 GCA_035270805.1 Bacilli bacterium | reverse complement strand
AGTTAGCGCAATTCTTTCAGGTGCCAATATTGAATATGTTAAATGGGATTATAATCGTAATCTCAGTGATTTTTATAGTAAATCAGGGCGGCATTCAACTTTTTTCTATGATTATACAAAAGGACTATATCAAATTTTGGCAACGCTGACCTCACGATTCCCCCATGTTTTGTGGGAAGGCTGTGCGAGTGGCGGAAATCGTTTTGATCTAGGCGTTCTTCACTATTTTGATCAGATTTGGGCGAGTGATTGCAGTGATGCTTATGAACGCGTCCGGATTCTTAAAAACCTAGCACTAGTTTACCCTCTTAGTGTTATCAGCGCACATGTCAGTGATGTGCCTAACCATCAAACACTGCGTGAAACCGCATTAAATACACGCTTTAATGTTAGCTTCTTTAGTGGTGGATTTGGTTATGAACTAGATATCACACGCCTTGAACCACTGGAAGAGAAGCAGCTAAGGGCGCAAACGCTATTCTACAAAGAACATAGAGATTTGGTTGTTAATGGTAAGTACTATCAATTAAACAATGAAACCTGTTTTGATCGTTTTGGATTTGGTGTTATTTCACGGGATCAAACTAGAGCAGTAGTGACACTCATTAATGGCTTAGCGACGACACTGCCCGTCAGTGAATCGCTGCCACCGCTCAAGCTTAATCAGAATTTCATGTATCGTGTTGTGGGCTTTCCCCAAATAAGCAACCTGCATAAATTTGGTGGACTACTAAAAATGGTTTTACCAAAATTTATTAAAGCAGATGGCGTTATCGTTAATGGACTCGCCAAAAGAAAGAGTGCTGAAGACTTAATCGGTGTTGAGGTGGCTGAGAATTATTTGGTGAGTGGAACCTACCTAAAAGCAGGGGCATTAAGACTCTATCCACAATGGACAGGGACGGGTGTTAATGAAAAAACCCGTGTGCTCGGTGATTTCGGTAGCATCATTTATACTATCTACACTGAAAACTAAAAATATGGTATTATCATTAGGCATGGAAAGAGGTAATAATATGTTAGACATTATCGTAGAAAAATTAATTCATTACGCGCAAATGCATCTTTCACTTGATGAGCAAGATGTCCTCTATACTCGCAATTTATTGCTATTTAAACTCAATATTGAACGCCCATACAAGGGCATTATTAACATTTCAGAAATTAAGGCGATGAAAACGCCCGATTCATTATTTGAAGAACTCAGAGCGGAAATTATGCGTCTTAATCTCACCGAGGAGTGGAGAATCGAAGGACTTTTAACTGATGTTATGGGTTTGTTGACACCTTCACCCAAGCTAGTAACTGATAAATTTAGAGTCATTTACAAAAAAGATAAGAAAGCGGCTACGGATTATCTACTTGATCTAGGTATTGCTAGCAACTATATTCAAAAAAGTAAAATCGAACAAAACATTAAATGGGAATCTACTTTTGATGATAAACGGCTTGAAATCACGATTAACCTCGCTAAACCTGAAAAGGACAATCGTCAAATCGCTGAAGAAATCAAAAAAGGGGCCAATCAAACAGATGAATATCCAAGTTGCCCACTTTGTAAAGAAAATGTCGGCTTTGGAGGGAATTTTAAAATCCCACCTCGGCAAAATCTCCGGGTGATTCCACTTAAACTCGATAACAATGAGAACTGGTTTTTACAATACTCACCTTATATGTATTATGATCGTCATTGTATTGTTGTTTTTGACGAACACCTACCCATGATTATTAGTCCACGGACATTTGCCAATCTCCTATCTTTTAGTGATCAATTTCCTCATTTCTTTATTGGTAGCAATAGTGACCTTCCTATCGTCGGTGGTTCTATTCTTTCTCATGAACACTTTCAAGGTGGGGCGCCAGTCATGCCAATGTTTGAAACCGGCGTTCGTCAATATTTGAAAGCCCGCTACGATAAACGCGTTGAGATTGGAATTCTTGATTGGTTTACGAGTGTCGTCTTCATAAAAAGCGCCAACAAGAAACTGGTCTTAGAATACGCAAGTAAAATTACTGAAAAATGGATAGACTATCGCAATGAGGAACTGGGAATTATTCCTCACACACAAGATGACCGTCACAACACTGTCACCCCGATTGTGAGAAAAGTGAAAAATAATTACTATTTTTATCTTATTCTTCGTAACAATCGCACTGATGAGACATACCCTGATGGTGTCTTCCATGCTCATCCTGAATATCATAATATTAAAAAGGAAGGCATTGGCCTCATCGAGCAAATGGGTATTTTCATCCTCCCAGCCCGTCTTAAACGTCAACTGGCGTTAATTGAAAAAGCACTAGAAACCAGGGTCGATGTTAATGGTCTCATTGATGATAATCCTGATTTAGCTGTTCACCGGACGTTGATTAATGATCTAAGTGATTTAACGAGCGAAAAGAAAATTCACTATGATAAGGAAATTAGGAATTATGTCAGTGATGTCTGCCGTAATGTCTTAATCAATACCGCTGTGTTTAAAGATGATGTGAAAGGCCAAGATGCTTTCTACAATTTCTTAAAGAGCATCAAATATTAACGATGAATGTTGATCAATTAAAATTTAATCAAGCGATTAAAGGCTTCCAAGAAAATTTTCCTTTGAAGCCAACCGATTTATTTATTGCCCCTGGGCGGGTTGAAATTGTTGGCAACCATACAGATCACCAACATGGACAAACCTTGTCGATGACGATTGATCGTTATATCTACGCCGCAGTCAGCAAGAATGATGATTTTAAAGTTGTTTCCTACAATCGTGGCTACCCTGTTGCCATTGATATTGATTTGAATGACCTGAGTGTCAAAGAAAGCGAATATTCCTCTTCTGTTGGGTTAATACGCGGTGTTTTTGCTTATTTTCATCAACATGGTTACCGAATTGGTGGTTTTAATTGCTTTTCGATTTCAACAATTTTGCGTGGTATGGGGCTTTCAAGCAGTGCTGCTTTTGAAGTTTTAGTGGCAAAAATTATCAACCACTACTATAACGACAATCAAATATCTGACTTAGAAATTGCTAAAGCGTCACAGTTTGCTGAGCAAGTTTATTTTCATAAACCTTGTGGTCTACTTGACCAAATGACCATCAGTTATGGTGGCGTTGTCCTCTCTGATTTTAATCAACTTTCTCCGGTCCAGGCTCACCTTGATAAAATGGATAATGATCTACATTTTTATGTGATTAATACAGGAAAATCACATGCGAAGTTAACGCCACATTATGCGCAAATTACGGATGATCTGCGTCGTGTAAGTGCAGCGTTTGGTCAAAAACTATTGATTGATGTTGATTACAAGCAATTTAAACACCAATATGAGATGCTCAAACATCAACTGGGTGAACGGGCTCTTAAGCGTGCTGTTCATATTTTCGAGGAAAATATTCGAGTAGAAAAGGCTTGGGACAGTCTAAATAAAGGACAAATAGAAGACTTCATCACTCAGATTAGAGCTTCTGGTCTTTCTAGTCGCAACTATTTACAAAATTTGACCTATCATGGCGACAAAGATCGTAGTCTTATCAACGCTTATGACAAATTATATAAAAAAACACCTTTTGGCGTCCGTGTCAATGGTGGAGGCTTTGCAGGCACACTGATTGTTATGACCAATCATCAAGAAGATGAGGCAGTTATATCAAAAGTTTTAAATAACCCAAAGATGAAGATTTTACCTGTTAAAATCGCCAAATATAAATCTGGTCATGTCAGCGCTTTAGATTAGTATTTAACTTTTGTTTTTTTCTCTTTATGGTAAAATACTAATCATGGATAAAGAGAAGAGATTAACTGAACTAAAACAACTACTCACCGGTAATCGTAAAAACGACCGGCTTTTAATATTTCAAGGAATATTAGATGCTGCAAGTGTCGGTAATACCGAGTTAATGAATGAATACATGCGTCTAGCGCTTGCATATTTACCTAATGAACTTGAAGACATGATGGACGAGCTGATTAAGTATGAGGATGTCTACACGCCAGTATTTTTAAACTTGACCGTGTTTCAAGAAGTCACGCTTGTTAAGCGCATGGCATTAATGAATTTTCTTGTTAAATATGCGGGTGAAAAAGAAAAAGCTGAGAAAAGTGAAGAAGAACAAGTCTATGCTTTTGATGATGAATTCCAACAAGAACTTTTTGATAAAATTACCGGCGGTCGTATTAAGTATCGCACAACTGAGTATCCCTATTCACTCATCTACTTACAATATGGATTACTAATTCGTGAATACGGCGATAATATTAATGCTTACACCATGTTCTCAAAGGCGCATGTTTGGAATCCGGTTTCTAGCATTGCCCTCTTTCAACTTTTACTGCTCTTCAAGCAAAGCCGCCAAAGCGAAGATTTATTCCGTCTTGGCCAATGGATGCTGACTGTTTCCTATTATCCTAACTTTATAGCCGTCGCCTTACAATTTATGGCCTACGCGCTTTATCTAGATGGGAAATTTGAAGAAAGTTATGCCTTTTACTTTCAATCACTCAAATACGATGACAAACCCTTCCCCGGCCTTAATGAAGAGATTAATGGCGTTTTGGCTGCCTTGAAAACTGAGTTACCTTATAATCTTTCACGTGTTGATATAGCTAATCTTTTTATCGGCAAGAATTATAAACCTCAGCCAAATGAAACGGTGTTTGATACGCTACGAGAACACATCATTATTGCCTATACTAAGCAAAATTACACCGAGGTTCTTCATTACGCAAACAGTTACCAAAAGATTCGTCCTCGGGACAACAAAATTAATTCGCTAATCAAAAAAGCGATAGAGAGTCTAAATTAAAGGATAGTCTACTGACTATCCTTTTTTTGTGATTTTACGTATTCTTTTACGCTGCAACTGCCGCAAGCCGAAGAGCATGAACCCGAAACTGAGCAACACGATTTCCCCTTCTTTTTTCGCCTAATTTGTAGGTAGATGACGAGGGCGAAAAAAAGCATGATGCCAATGATGACGGCGATTTCAAGACCACTAATGAGGAGAACCATATACATGACCTTTCTTGCGTTTGATTTGACCTTCGATGATGAGATAGATGATTGATAGACCACCTACACTGCTAACGATAATTGTTCCGACAATAAAATCGACTGCGACATAAACAATGGCGCCACTGACAAAAGATATTAATGCCCATAGAAGTAGTGTGAGCAAAAAGTGTCGATGTGATTTAATTTCCGCCCGGGCCGCACTGACTGAGGCCATACATGGGATTGTTAAGAGATTAAATGCCATGAAACCAAAGGCGGCACCAGGGCTGAGTGTGTTGATAACCGTTGCAAGGGGTGAGTTGAGAAGTTCAACGCCGCTCATTTCTAGTACATCACCAGAGACTTGAGAAATTGTCCCTAAAGTTGAAGGAACCATCTCTTTGGCAATGAGACCAGTAAAACTGGCGACGACAAACATCCAACCGAATTCACCTAAGCCAAAGCCTAAGGGGGCAAAAATTGGTGCAATAAATGACGAGATCACGCCTAAGATCGATGTGCGTGTATCGACAACCATTTCTAACGAGAAAGAAAAGGAAGTCAAAAACCATATTACAATCGTCGAGGCTGCAATAATCGTTGCGGCATTTATAATGTAGTCACGAACTTTTTCCCAACTACGCGCGCCGACATTAAGCCATTTAGGTAAACGATAATCAGGCATTTCCATCACGAATGGGGAGGCTTCGCTCTTAATAAAGAAGCGGTTGGCGATATAACCGGTAATAATTGCGACAATAATACCGATCAAGTATATCGCTGTTACAATCAAATCGGCGTATTGACCGTTATATAAAATAGCGCCAAATACAAGCCAAATTGGTAGCTTGGCTCCACAACTAAAAAAGGGAGAAAGCAGGATGGTTAAGCGTCTTTCCTTTTCACTTTTCAATGTGCGAGTGGCCATAATGCCAGGCACGGCACAACCAAAACACATGAGTAAAGGCAAAAATGCACGACCAGAGAGACCAAACTTACGTGTTAGTCGATCGAGCATAAATGCTACACGAGACATATAACCCGTATCCTCGAGGATACTGATGAAGGCAAATAGGACAACAATTTGTGGTAAAAATGAGAGCACGGCACCCACACCAGCCCAAACACCATCAACAAAGAGACTATGAATCCAGGCTGGAGCGCTTGCGGTTAGATTACTAATTCCTTGGCCGATTGCGGCGACTATTATGCCCATAATATTAAAGAGCATAACGCCGGGACTATTGATGGCAGAATTGCCAATTACATTAAGATTAAAAGCACCATCTTTGATGATTCCAAGAGCGTTTAAGAAGAAAAGGTCCTCACTAAACGTAAAGTGAAACACGAGCAACATGATCAGCGCAAATAGTGGGATTCCCCATAATTTGTGGGTCATAAATTTATCTGCTGTCTGGCTCAGTTTAGGTTTTTGTGGGCGATAGACAATCAATGAAGCTAGATTGCCGGTGATAAATTTATAGCGACAGTCGGCGATTTTACCCGCAAAATCCCCCCGAAAGATGTCTTGGGGAAGTTGCAACTTTAGTGTTTTAACTTTCGCCGCCATTTCTGGGTGCATTTCTAGTTCGTACTTATCATTCTCTATCAGTTTGACGGCGTGATAATTGACATGCTCAACAGGGTGGTTTTCAAGTAGGGCCGTTGTGACATTATCGAGCAAATCACCGATACAGCTTTTTTCTAGCACACTAATACCTTTGCGTTTTGTTTGTGATTGAAGCAAGACATTGGCCATTAATTCTTTGAGTGATTTGTTTTTTAACGCACTAATGGGGATGACAGGAACACCGAGTAAATTGGATAGTTTTGTCATATCAATAAATACATTATCTTTTTCGATGACGTCAATAAAATTGAGAGCGACGACAACAGGGATATCCATCTCGAGTAGCTGCGTTGTTAGATAAAGATTACGCTCGATATTTGTGGCATCAACAATATTAATGATGACATCTGCCATTTCGTCCAGAATATAATCGCGAGCAATCTTTTCCTCAATTGTATAGGGGTTGAAGGAATATAGTCCAGGTAAGTCAACTATTTCGATTTTCTCGCTTAATTTTTTATAGTAACCTGTTTTTTTATCAATCGTGACACCTGGCCAATTGCCAACACGCGCACTGCCTCCAGTAAGGGCGTTAAATAGTGTAGTTTTTCCAGAATTTGGATTTCCTGCTAGAGCGGCTCTAAGCATGATCGGATTCCTCTAGCAAAACAAAAACAGCTTCATTTTTTCGGAGGGTCAGTTTATAACCGCGCAGGGCAATCTCCAGTGGATCACCTAGTGGTGCAAATTTAATTAATTCAATTTTCGTTCCAGGAGTCAGTCCTAGGTCGTAAAGACGTTGACGCAGGCTATTAGGCGCAGTAATTTGCGTAATAAGTCCTGTTTCACCTGGTTTGATTGTGGCTAAAGTTTTCATCCTTTAACACCATACTTTCTATTTAGGTTACCCTAACAAAAACAACATAAACAAAAGGGTTGAAGATGTCAATTAATATAATAAAAAGCAGGGAAATTATTCTCGACTTCCTGCTATATAATTAAGGATTGGTAGAAACGGTAAGAAATCCTTCGTCTTAAATAAGGCTGAGTAATAATCATTGATTATTATCTAATTATTAATATGGTAAACTTTAACTATGAGTAAAAGACTCTATTTTGAATATAGTTATGAAATTGTGGCAAGTCTTCTTTTTGCTTCCCGTTTTCTTTTTTACACAAAAACAGATGGAGAATATTCGCGTTTACTTGATAAAAAAATAGATTATAAGAATGAAAACAGACAAAAGGAATACATTAGCTTACTACTAAAACTAGACGAACAAAAGACGATCGAAAATAATATATATAACCTGACACAGTACTATAAAAACAATCCATTTCTTGTCAGTGAAGCAACGCTTGTGGCCATGAGTGAATTTGCGCACACCAATAACCTTCTACCAGCAGGAGGGGAGTGGGCAAATACGAGTGATGGCTTTCTTCACCTTGTTGGTTACTTTTTATCTAGTTATACCAAAGAAGGCCACTATCTATTAGAGCGCAAAGAAGTATTAGATGGACTGGAAAAAATCACTAATTTTTCGCACGCAAATATGCGTGTGTTAATCTCGCACACACTCTTCTTTGCCTTGATGACAAAATTGCTAGAGGCACGGGTCAATAGCAATGGCAGTGCGTTAAAGAAAAAGCAAATCGTGGAGGCGGTTGATCAGGCGATTAGACGTGTTCTTCATCAATACAGGGACTATCAATATCTTGGAGATCTACGTTACTTTGTACGACTAGATAAACAGATTTACGATCACGCCACATTGATTAATCCCTCTGGTCAAATTGCAAAAATCAATGCTAAAGAGTTGAGAGCAGGCAACTATGTCATCGATAGTATAGAGACTTTGCTCTATAGCCTCTTGCGGTTTAAAAAATACGAAGACGGGCTGAAATTCATCGCCGACATTCCCGGCTTTCATCCCCTTAATGGCATTTTATTTACTTTGCTTTTCAATCTGGCCCATGGTCTGCCTTCAATTATCAAGAAAGATATACCTCGAGTTTTAATTGCCAATGATTCACAGTTATCTCCTTTTCTTGAACGCTATAAAGATTTGGCTTTTCGCCCAATTAAAATGATTGTTGCGCGAATGAGCGGCAATGAAATTTTTCCACCAGATGAGCTAGCAAATTTTGCCAGTCAAATCGAATTTGAGTTTGAACGAATAGGCGTCAAAATTACCCTTCCAATTTTGAAATCGTTGGCAGGAAAATTGCCGGTTAACAAGGCAGAAGCCTACTATCAACTTTACCTACTAATCAAGTCAACTAAGAAGTATGACGAGACATTTGTTGGACACATTATAATCATTAATAATATAATTAACCTATAAAGCTCTAAAAAGAGGTAACTTATGAAAAAAATGAAATTCTCACTTGCGATGACAACATTGAGTCTACTTTTAAGTGTCCTCGTTGGTTGTGGTCCTGCTAGTTCGGAGACGAGTGTCCCAAACAGTCAAGATTCAACGACGATAACGAGTGAACCCACGACTAGCACGAGTGATCAAACGCCGAGTCAAAGTGACAGTGCAAGTCAAACATCAACTAGTGCGCCAATTGAAGAACTAAGTCCGTCTGAATATGAAGAAAGTCTTTCCTTTGCCCCATGGACTCAGGCTGACCATCTGTATATTCACTATTATCGGTCTGACATTTCTAGCCTCGATGACTGGACACTTTGGGTCTGGCAAAAGGTGCCTAAAGATTTACAAGGTTTTCGAGTAGATTATACCCGTCTTGACCAAAGTGGGGCGATATTTGAGGTGGATCTCAGTGATTCACGACTTTCTGGTGTGACTAAACTCGGGTTTCTTATTGTTCTTAAAACATCGATGGAACAGACCGCTGCACACTGGGTTAGCGATTCGGGTGGCAATGTTTATATCGATGCGATTCCTGATATTAAGCGACTAGATGGAACAATTCATGTTTTTGCTACTGAGGGAAAGAGTGGTCTTTACTCGCAAATCTATGAAGGAAACAATGTCTCAAATCCCTATGAAGGAGACACGGGACAACTTGTTTCCAAGAGTGATGTTGATAGCAGTAGTACGACAGCTTATACCACAAGTCCAACGAGTGTGGATTTCAAGAATAATGCGGTTGTTGGCTATCAAATTCAAGTTGCAACTTTCGCCGATAGTAATGGCGATGGCATTGGTGATTTGCGTGGCATTATCAATAAACTCGACTACTTAGATAATCTAAACGTCAATGCACTTTGGTTAACCCCTGTCCAAGATAGTGAGTCCTATCATGGTTATGACACGATAGATTACTATAAAATTGATGCACGTTTCGGTACACTCGAAGACTATCGCGAACTTGTCTATAAGGCCCACCAAAAAGATATACGGGTGATTATGGATTTGGTTGTTAATCATACAAGTAAAAACAATCATTGGTTCCTTAAAAGTGCCCAAGTCGCCCAAGGTTTAGATTTATACGGTAACAATATCGATTATCGTGATTTGTATCATTGGCGTTACTCCACGAGCACACTATAAGAACCTTGGTACCGCTTTGCGGACACAAATTATTACTACTATGGCAAGTTTGCCTCCTCGATGCCTGAACTTAATTATGATAACCAAACAACCCGCGACTTCATGATTGATGTTGCTAAATATTGGTTGGGATTTGGCGTTGACGGTTTTAGAATTGATGCGGTCAAACATGTTTATATGGCTGACGAAGTGACACCGAAAAGTGGCGACACGATTACACAAGATGGTGAATACTCGGCGAATTTGACGAAAAATTTAAATTTCTTTAAAGAGTTTTCAAGTCGTTTGAAAAGTGTTTATCCTGACGCCTACATCGTTGGTGAAAATTTTGATGGTTGGGATCAACGTATAGCCCCTTATCTAGCGGGGATGGATTCGCTACTTGATTTCCCTGGATACTATCATTTTGTTAATAACAATTACCATCGCTATGAGAATAATGCCTATAACGAAGCTAATAGTGTTGTTCTAGGTAAAATTTCAATGTTTGATAATGCCCGAAAAGATAAGGCTATTTTGGCTAGCTTCACAAGTAATCACGACGTTGAACGGATGATTAATCATGTTAACAATAGTTATACTGGCTCAGGCAGTAGTGTGACAGAAACACATGCCCCAATCACCTTACAAGATCAATTAGCCTCAATTAATAAGGTGAAGGCTTATGCCAGTGTCGTCATGCTTCAACCTGGACTCAGTTTTATTTACTATGGTGATGAGCTTGGCATGTCGGGCAATATTACACCAAACAATGAAAATAATGCACCAAGTGA
The DNA here is from genome assembly GCA_035270805.1 of Bacilli bacterium. Lineage (GTDB taxonomy): Bacteria > Bacillota_I > Bacilli_A > RFN20 > CAG-826 > DATESG01. Next base: position 5,956 of record DATESM010000022.1, on the reverse strand, counting down.
TGCAATTGGCCAAGATTGGAATGAAGATCGCTGGTATCGGCAACCGATGAAGTGGGTTGAATCGAGTGAGGAAGAACAAGGAGACGTCGTTGATTTCTCATTTAGCGGTTACACGATTACGCATGATTTATATAATGAGTCAGTTCTTAAAAGTGTCGCTTTGCAAGATGGTGATTCATCCTCGATGCTCAATTTTTTTAGAGCATTAACTGGATTTAAAAATCAATATAAACACTTTTTCGGACCAGGCAGTTATGCAAGCTATGATGGTGTCGGGCTTAATAGCGGTGATGCTTTTGCCTACACACTACACGCAAACGGACAAAAATTAACAATTATCATCAATCATGGTTCGTCGATTAGTATTAGCGGTCTTTCGGGTCAAATTGTCCTCAATCTAAATAACAATAATAGTACAACAAGCCTTAATCAATATGGTACTGTTGTCTATCTTAACTAGGAGGTAGCATAATGAAAAAATATAGTTTTATTCCTCTAATCGCTCTCCTACTGACAGCGGCTTTTGCCCATAGCAGTACGAGGACCGATCCTCTTGGTGCTGAAACAATCTCAACTAACGTGAACACAATCTATCTTAATTTAACAAAAATTGGTCGTTTTGATGGCCAAGCAGGCGTTGATATGCCTGCAGTGTATCTTGAATATGGCTATGAATTAACCCTTAATGTCGGCGCACCACTACCCAGTAGTAGCGTCACTGCGACAACTGGCGCCAATTTTGTCGGGTGGGTTATTCAAAACCCAACAGGAGGCTTACAAAAAATAACAACAATGCCTTCGCGTCAAGGTATCATCTTACAAGCTCATTTTGAGCGGGGTGAAGCGACGACTAGTGAACCAGTAACTAGCGAACCAAATAGTGAAACAAGCACAAGTGACCCCATCAGTGGATCAGAACCGCTTCAAGGACCGGGACTTTTCATCCAGGCAGTAGGCACTTCGAGTTTTCTTTCAACCTACGAGTTGGTTGAAAATGGATTATATGGGACAAGTTCGCAAATGGAATATCGTATACTAGGTCTTGAAGTGACGGCCGGTTTTGCTTTCTATTTTGCCACAAATAGTGATATAACCGGCACGGGAGCCACGCAATTACCTTCTTATCAATCAACTACAAAAACGGGTGAAATTGGCTATACCTTCAGCCAAGGAGCGACTTATAACACTCTTGATTACCTCCAAACCTCAGGACAAAATGAAGGTGGGAATGGGGGAAATTGGTTTAAATTTATTAGTCCAAATTCACTCGGTAGCTTGGAATTTATAGTTTCAGGAACCTATGACTTATACGTCGTTTTCTGGGATAATTTTGGCTGGGCACAAATTTACGTGCAACCATCTATTTAAAACTCATCACACTTTTTAGCAGTCGTTATTGACAAGTGCCAAATCTATTATATAATGTAGTTAGCACTTGTCTTTTTTGAGTGCTAAAGGAGGATAGTCTTATGATGGATAATATATTTCCTGATTATAAAAACGATAAAAAAATTCTTGATAAATTTGGGCGGTTTTTGACCCAAGATGCCAAAGAAAATAAAAGTGACCCTGTAATTGGACGCGATGACGAAATTCGTCGTATCATTCAAATACTTGCGCGTAAAACTAAAAATAACGTTATTTTGATTGGTGAACCAGGCGTTGGCAAGACCGCTATTATTGAAGGACTGGCCCAACGGATTGTCGCAGGTGACGTCCCACAATCGCTGAAAGACAAGCAAGTGTATGAATTAGATTTGGGTGCCCTCGTGGCCGGCTCTAAGTTCCGTGGGGAATTTGAAGAACGGTTAAAAGCTGTTTTGACCAAAATTAAAGAAAGTGATCACAAAATCATTCTTTTCATTGATGAGATACATATGATTGTCGGAGCGGGCCGGACAGAAGGTGCAATGGATGCTGGTAATTTACTTAAACCGCTATTAGCCCGTGGTGAGATTGATACGATTGGCGCAACGACACTTAATGAGTATCGCAACTACATAGAAAAAGATCGTGCACTGGAACGTCGTTTTCAACCTCTAATTGTTCAAGAACCAACGGTTGAAGATAGTATCTCGATACTCCGTGGTCTTAAGGAGCGTTATGAAACGCACCATGGTGTTAAAATTAGTGATTCTGCACTGGTCAATGCTGTCCTTTTAAGTGACCGGTATATGACCGATCGTTTTCTGCCAGATAAGGCGCTTGATTTAATTGATGAGGCATGTAGTGCTATTCGCGTCGAGGTTGAAAGTCTACCAATCGAACTAGATGAAATTAGACGCAAACTTCGCCAATTAGAGATTGAGAAAGTGGCATTGAGTAAAGAAAAAGATGAACTGAGCCAAGTGAATCTAACAAAAGTGAGTGAAGAAATTGCTAAATTAAAACGAGAAGATAGCCGCGTAACGAGTAAGTGGGAAGAAGAACGAAACGAACTCAGTGAGCTCAGTCGTGTTAAAAAAGAATTAGATACGGCAAAATTCAATTTATCAGTTGCTTTCAATGAGGGCGATTATCAAAAGGCGAGTGCGCTTCAGTATAAAGATATTCCAGAACTTGAAAAGAAAATCAAAGAATTTCAAGATCAAACTAAAGACAATCGCCTACTAAAAGAAACAGTGAGCGAAGAAGAAGTCGCACGCGTCATTTCACGCAATACAGGCATTCCACTCAATAAAATTTTGGAGAGTGAGAAAGTAAAAGTGTTGCAACTGTTTGAAACACTAAAACGCCGTGTTTTAGGTCAAGATGAAGCTTTACGGCTTGTTAGTGATGCGATTATTCGTCAAAGAGCGGGATTAAATAATCCCAATCGCCCTTTAGGTAGTTTTCTCTTCTTGGGGCCGACAGGGGTTGGTAAGACTGAAGTCTCGCGAGCACTAGCCGAAGCCTTATTTGATGATGAGCGGCATGTCATTCGTATTGATATGAGTGAATATATGGAGAAGTTCTCTGTGTCACGTCTAATTGGTGCGCCACCAGGATACGTTGGCTATGATGAAGGTGGGCAACTGACGGAGGCCGTGAGAAGGGCGCCATACTCGATTATCCTTTTTGACGAGATTGAAAAAGCCCATCATGAAGTATTCAATTTACTTCTTCAAATCCTTGATGATGGCCGCCTAACCGACTCACAAGGACGAGTCGTTAACTTCAAAAATACAATTATTATTATGACAAGTAACTTGGGAAGTGAATTATTCTTAAATAACCAAGTGGACAAGGTCAACGACATACTCAAGCTATCATTCAAACCCGAGTTTCTAAACCGCATCGATGAAGTTGTCTATTTTAATCCTCTTGGTCGCGATACCCAAGAAAAGATTGTAAGAAAACTTCTTGATGAGTTGATGCTAAGTATGAACAAGCAGGGTGTGAAAGCCGATTATACTGATGAAGTTGTTGACTTCGTTTTAAATAAGGCTTATGCGCCTGATTATGGGGCACGTCCACTCAAACGCTTTATCCAAAAAAGCATTGAAACCTTCATTGCAGAGCAACTTGTCCGTGGAGATATTGTGACAAAAATACCGTATACAATCGATATTAAAAACGATAATCTGATGATTAGAGCCATCGCTTAATATGACATCAAACCGTAGTTAATTCTACGGTTTTTTATTGTTTTGTTTACAAAGGTTATTGAAAGATATAAAATGTCATATATTGAATATAGAAATGAAAGAGAGAATAATTTATGAAATCAAAAACAATTGTTAGCTTGATGTTTTTAGGCCTAATTCTATCCGCATGTGGCCCTAATCCAAGCGAATCAAGTGAACCTACAAGTCAACCAGGAACGAGTGATCCTGTTAGTGAACCTGTCAGCGAAACCCCAACAACAAGCGAAGAGCCAGTGACGAGTAGTCCTGCTACGAGTGAAGATCCAATTATTAGTCCAACCATTAACTTGACGATTGCCCCAGCATATACAGGAACTTTCTGGTCTGGTCTTAATTTGACTCTCACGGGCCAAGCGCTACGTGACCATCTCAATCAATACATGTGGGATCGTTTTACAAAAATTGATTACGACACAGTGTCAGAGGCTGTTAAGGAAATGGACGAAGATCCAAATAATTCCGCGAATATATTATCCTTATATGACCTCAATCCTATTGCTAAAAACCGTCAAAATTACTCATGGAATCGTGAACACACCTTTCCACAATCTAAACTTGCGGATGGCGATGATAGTTTAAGAGCTGGCCCATCAAAAAAGAATATTTCTAGCGATGCCGCCAATATTTTTGCTGCAGATAATGATCTTAATACGACAAGAAGTAACTTTTCATTCATTGATTTAGATCTTGAGGAAAAATACGAAACATATACTATCTATAATTCATTTGGGACGAGAACCGATAATTTTATTTATCGTGGCTACTTTGCTCCAACCCAAAAAGTTCGTGGTGAAATTGCTCGTGCACAACTTTACATGCTTGTGATGTATCCTGATAACTGCAGCATGAATGAGAATTTCTCATTGGCTGACATGCTAAGATGGAACATGGAATTTGCGCCGACTGTTGAACGCGATATGCAACGGAATGCCGGGTTAGAAAAACATCAAAAGTTACGTAATCCATTTATCGATAACCCAGATCTTGGTTGCCAAGTCTTTGGTGACATTAATGCTTCAACCCGTAGCGCTTGCGGAATTAGTTAATCATATTATTTATGTCTAAACCTAATAGCGTGCTTCGGCACGCTATTATTGATTAAAGGAGAGAAAATGAACAAAAAATTTATCTTGCTTGTTGCGACGCTACTGCTAGCCAGTTGTGCGAATCCTTCAAGTCAAAATCCAAGCGGGGAACCCAGCACAAATCCAACCAGTGATAGTGTCACAGAGTCGAGTGAACTTGAAACGAGTTTACCAACAAGTGAGGACATTACCAGCGAAGTAGAATCGAGTGAGGTACCACCTTCGACTAGCGAAGCCGTATCAGAAAATGAAGAATATGGTGGTTATTATGCCTCGATTGATTTAACGCTTGAAGGTACCCCCCTTCTCAATCAGCTTAAAACACTCGTTAATACCGGATTTAGATCAGGTAACTACAGTACTGCATGGACAAATGCTAAAGAAGCTGACCAAGATGTTAATAATTCAAATAACATTATTCAAATTTACAGTCGTTATACGCGTCCTAAAAGTGAGCAAAATAGTGGTAGTGGTACCGATAACTGGAACCGCGAACACGTTGTCACGCAAAGCGCGATGGGATGTAATACGAGTAGTAATGGTCCTTGTACAGATTACGCAAATCTTTTCGCCAGTGACACCGATGTGAATAGTAAACGCGGTAACACCAAGTTTGGTGTTGTCAGTGGCGGAACAGTCGTCACGGATAGCAAAGGTCGAACGACACCTGCTCGCACGGGCAGTGGCTTATTTGATCCGGGCTCAGAAGCAAGAGGCGAAGTAGCTAGAGCAACGCTTTATATGATTATTAAGTGGAACTTTAGTACGAGTATTAATGGTAGTCTCAATACTTTATTAGAATGGAACCGCCAATATCCACCGACCCCTGAAAGAGAAATTAAACGCAACAATGCCGTCCAAAAGAATCAAAACAACCGCAATCCATTTATCGATTATCCCTATTTAGCCGATGCAATTTGGGCATAATAGTCATTCACTTATTTTGGTAAAATTTGTAGTTGACTATAACTAAATTAATTAGTTATAATTATAGGCGACTAACATAGTCGTCTATTCATGCCCCCTTAGTTAAGTGGTATAACAGATCCATGGTAAGGATCCGTTGCTAGTTCGATTCTGGCAGGGGGCACCATTTTAATGAAGTTACCCCCAAATCTTGGACCTTAATAGGTTAAGATATAAGGGGGTTTTTCTTATGAAATGGACAATGTTAGACAGATTAATCATGGTTAAACAATATCTCGATGAAAATCAAAAAATCGAAGATATTTGTCGTGATTTTAA
>DATESM010000021.1:0-7866 GCA_035270805.1 Bacilli bacterium | reverse complement strand
GTTCCTTGCTCATTAAGGCAAGGTCACGACGTTCAACAGCTTTTTCTCGTTCGCTGATTAAACGTTGAGTCTCGGCTAAGTCTGCTTTTCTTTGCTTGACTTCTTTTTCAAGCTCTTGTTTACCTTCAATCACCTTTTGTTTAGCATCAAGTTCAGCATTTTTTGTAATATGTTCGGCTTTAATTTCAGCATCACGAATGATTTTGTCGGCCTTCTTTAAAGCGGATTTGGCTTTGAAAACAGGAACAAAGTAGAAACCTACTGCTCCTAAACCTAATCCTACGAAAAACAAAACAATGATAAGAACGAGGGCTAATGGTGAAATGGTATCAATCATAAAATTAATTTCCATTTTCATTTCCTCTCTTTGCGTTTACGCATTAAATTAATTTTCTTCTATAAATGCCAAAAGTGGCATAAAATTGCCAACACACTAGAAATTAAACATGATTTATAAAAATATATGTACTCGTTACAACACGATAAATATGATTTATTCCTAAATGTGCTTAGGGACAATTACTCTATTGAGTAAGAACATTATATCAAATCAAACAGGATATTAAAAGATAATACACAAAGATATAAAGCGCTTTTATAAAAAAAAGCTAGACTTGCGTCCAGCTAATTTTTATGACGTAATTTATCTTCAATACTCTTTAATAATTCTGGTCTTTCTAGTAAGAAGTTTTGGGCTGCTTCGCGACCTTGTCCCATTTTTTCACCATTAACTTCGTACCATGAACCTGATTTCTTGATAATTTCACGATCCGCGGCTAAATCGACAATCTCACCTAGTTTTGAAATTCCTCTACCATAAATGATATCAACTTCACAGCCGGCAAATGGTGGACTAACCTTGTTTTTAACAACACGGATTTTTGCGACGTTACCAACGAGTTTGCTTCCCTCTTTAATTGCTTCACCACGGCGAATATCAATTCGAATTGAAGCATAAAACTTGAGGGCACGGCCGCCACTAGTTGTTTCAGGGTTGCCATAGATGACACCGACTTTTTCTCTTAATTGGTTAATAAAAATAATTGTACATTCTGCTTTATTAAGAATGGCAGTTAACTTCCGCATAGCTTTTGACATTAAACGTGCTTGGAGTCCAACTTGCGTGTCTCCCATCTCGCCATTAAGTTCTGCTTCGGGAACCAGTGCGGCCACACTATCAACGATGATAAGGTCGATTGTCCCGCTCGCGGCTAACATTTCAGCAATTTCTAAAGCTTGTTCACCGCTATCTGGTTGTGAAAGAATGAGCTCATCAATATTAATGCCTAGACTGCGAGCGTAAACTGGATCAATTGAATGTTCAGCATCAATAAAGGCAGCGACACCACCCTTCTTCTGACATTCAGCAATCGCATGAAGGGCCAGTGTGGTTTTCCCACTACTTTCCGGTCCAAAAATCTCAACAATTCTTCCTTTTGGATAACCGCCAACACCCAGGGCCTCATCTAAAAGGAGTGAGCCACTTGGAATAACATCGACATCGATATGCTGACGTTCCCCTAGTTTCATCACACTGCCTTTACCAAAGGTCTTCTCTATTTCTTTAATCGTATCTAATAGTGTATTCTTCGTTTCTTTTGCCATAATTATCTCCTAACTATAAATAGTTTTCTTTTCGCTCTTTAATCACACGTTCGAGTAATTCCCAGCCTTTATTAACACAGGCTTTACGAATTTCCATTCTTGTTCCTTCAAAAAGGTGATGCTCAACGATACATTCGTCTTTGATGGTTAATGCAATATAAACATCGCCTACCGGCCGACTGTCTTGGACACCTGGACCAGCATTGCCAGTAAAACTTAGACAATAATCAACCCCTAGTTGTCTTTGCCCACCTTTGGCCATCTCCATCGCCGTCTTGCTAGAAACAACCCCATAATTTTCGATTGTTTCGGGGGCAACACCTGCGAGTTTGACCTTAACTTCAGTTGCATAGGTAACAATTGCGCCTCTAAAGGTCGCGGAAGCACCAGGAATATCAACCGCAGACGAGGCAAACATCCCCCCCGTCAGTGATTCAACCGCACCGAGCGTTAGACCGTGATGGTTAAGATAGAGGAGAATTGTTTTTTTATTCATTATTGTGGGTCATCCTTTAAGACTTTATAATTTTGTCCGACATAAATAATGCCCGACAATAGACTAACGGCTGCGGCTAGATAGATGAGGACTAAGGAAACATAAGGTGTCGTCCCATAGAGGAGGCTAAAGGGCCAATCATTGAGAAGAATGAGACTAATTGCACTCATCTGTAAGACTGTTTTTATTTTACCAAATATATTCGCGGCAAGGACAATTTGACGCTCACTAGCGACTAGTCGGAGACCATCCACAACAAGGTCTCGAGCAATCATCACAATAACCGCGACAAGGGGCACATTAATGTGTAAGGGGGCGTAAGCTTGTTTGACGAGCAAAAGAATCAGCAGACTATTGACAAGCATCTTGTCAGCAATAGGATCCATAAATTTTCCAAAATTTGAGATTAAATGATATTTTCTTGCTAAATAACCATCAAAAAAATCGCTAATACTAGCAATTAAAAAGAGGATAAAAGCAATAAAGTAAACTAAATTTACGTCGTGAAAAATATTTGGCACAGCCCCGACGATGAGCTGCCAAGGAGTAAGGAGGAGAATGAGGATGATTACAACCATTACCATACGAAAAATCGTAATATAGTTCGGTAACTTAGGATTAATCTTTTTCATTGTCTTTACTCCTTTAAAGTGAGTGTCGATCCTATAAGCCATGTTCTGTCGTAGGATAATTATTTATCTATGTTGCCATACAGCGCTAGATTCAAATTCTCTATTGCTATTTCCCTTACCAAATTTAGGTTTCTCACTTGTGGGGTTTACCCGTTCCACTCTTTGGTTTCCCAAAGAATCGTCACTGTGGCACTTTCAGGCTCTCAACCCTATCCGAAGACTTAGGTCTTGACCCGCCGTCAGGGACTCCTCCCTGCCTAGCGTTATCTTTTCCGCTAGCACAAACACTACTAGCATCGCAGCTAGTGTGAGCATGGACTTTCCTCTAACAAATAAAATTTGTCAGCAATTACCCGGATCGACTATTTTATTTTCTTGGGGTCATGTCCGAGACTCCACAAATACTTCTCATACGCCGCAATGCGTCTGATGTTTTCGTAGTTGTCACGGTGGTCTTCATTAATTCTTTCGTAATCACTTAAACGATTTTCAAGACTTTTAATCTTCGCTTCTAAATCACTTTTCAAAACCCGAAGGCGCGTATTTTCACTTTCAACCTTCTTGAGATTGGCGAGGGCGCGCTTGATTTCTTGATAGTCTTTTATCACTAAATCAAAGAATTTATCGACCTCTAAAGCGTCATAGCCTTTACTTGCGGGAGAAAACTTGTGATTCAAAATCTGATTATCATCAAAATTAAATTTATAACTCATGTTGACCTCTGCATTATTATATATTTTGTTATATAATAAAGCAATAAAAGGGGCCAATTTCTCCGTTTTATAAATTGTAAAATATGCTAAAATAACGAATATGAAAAAATTACTCCGCAGTGTTGGAAAAGATAAGGTCGTCATCTTCCTTGATTTAGAAGGAACTCAGTTTTCGCATGAACTCATTGCCATTGGTGCTTATAAAGCCAAATTAAAAAAGGATGGCACCTTTGCCCGTCTTGACAAAGGCTTTTCCCAATATGTCAAAGCGGTCAATCACATTGGTAAGTTTGTCGAAAAACTGACTGGGATTACGCAAGAAACACTCGAGGAAAAAGGCATTCCATATATTGAAGCAATGGCGAAATTTAAAAAGTACATTGGCCGCGACTATAAAAAGGCCAAATTTGTTACTTTCGGTAATCATGATATTCGGATTTTTTCTCAATCCGAACACATCACTGGACCAAGCGAAGGCGATCTATTTGATTATATTAGGAAAAACCATGTTGATCTTTCACGTGTTATTAGTGAATACATTAAAGATGATAAACAAAACCCCTTATCGCTCACCAATTACTGTAAAGTATTTGATGTCAAAATGAGTGGGACCAACCACGAGGCACTGAGTGATGCAAAAAACTTAGCCTTACTTTATAACGCCGTACTCAAGAGTCCACAAGTAGTGGGTATTGAATATAAGAAGGTACTAGAAAATGGCAAAGGCATGCCGCGCCCTATCCAAAAGTTGATGAAGCAACTACGTGAAAGTGGTGCTGTCACCGATAAAGACCTTGAACGCTACATCAAAGAAGAAATCAAGGGCGAAAAAATAAAGTAAATGATTAAATATCCTAACGGTAAATCCCCAGTTAGTAAAGCGCCTTCCACTAAGCGTCGTCTTCAAAATGCCGCCAATCGCGGAATGGGATTAGAAGGCGATATTAATCTTTCTAATGAATATTATAAAAATACGAATCGCGCACTGATCACTAAACGCCCGACGCCTGTTAATGTTGTCAAAGTCGATTATCAAAGAGGTGCCCGGATTACGGATGCCTACTTTGAAAAGCAATCAACAACGGATTATAACGGTGTCTATAGAGGAAAGTACCTCGATTTTGAAGCCAAGAGTACAACCAGTAAAACTTCTTTTCCACTCCATAACATTAGTGCTCACCAAATTGAACACTTAAATCGGGTCCAAGCCCAAGGTGGTATTTGCTTTTTCATTGTTGAATTCAGCGTGCTCAATCGTGTTTATCTCATTGATGCCCGCGTGATCATTGACTTTTACAACCACGAAACAAGAAAATCGATTCCCCTTGAAATTTTTGAGACAAAAGGGCTAGCGCTAACACTTTCATTTAGTCCACGTATTAATTATCTTGATGCAGTCGACCAGCTCTATCATTTATAAATTTTTTTTCTTTTCTTTACAAATATCAACAAGTTGACACTCGCGGCAACGTGGGTTTTTTGCTTTACAAAAGTAACGACCAAAAAAGATCATTTGATGGTGGGTTTTAATATAACGTGTTTGCGGAAGTGTTCGCCTGAGTTTTGCTTCTACTTGATCAAGTGAGTCACTTTGTTTAGCAAAACCTAATCGCTTTGAAACACGGTTAACATGTGTATCAACTGCTATTTCAGGAATATTAAACAATTCGGCCCTAACAACGTTACTTGTTTTTATCCCCACACCAGGCAGTGCCATCAGTTGGGCTTTGTCTTGGGGGACACGTCCTTGATAATCGTTGAGGAGTATGGCCATTGTTTTTTTAATATTCGCCGCTTTACTTTTAAAAAGACCGATTGTTTTGAATTCATTTTCGAGTTCAGATATCGAGAGTTCACTCATCGCTTCTAAACTTGGATAGCGAACAAAAAAATGACGGGTAACAGCGTTAACTGACTTGTCAGTTGCTTGTGCACTGAGAATAACGGCGATAAGAAGTTCATAGTCTTTTGTATATTCAAGTTCCCCTTTTGCGTCGGGGAACAGTTCATCAAAATAAGCGATAATCCGCGCTTGTTTTGCTTTAATCATTGTCCTCTAAATCCAATTTAGTTTGTTCAACAAGATGCGTAAAACTACGCCGTTTATCATCAGAATGGGCACTAACCCCTTCATCACGTCGCTCAATCTCAATTGCTTTTTGTAAAATCACTTTGTCAATAGCGCGAATCGTTCGCTTGTTCTTCTTTAGGGCTGTGTCAAGGCCATCAAGGATAAGAGCGGCACTATAACCATACTCAAACCATGTTTGGATTGTTTGCATTTCTAGTGGTGAGAGGTTCCGGCCAAATTCAACTTGAAAACGTTGATATACTTTCTCAATCTCGCCTTGAATCTCCATATCTTCGCCCCGTTCTTTACTTTTTTCATAATCAATTTGAAATTCAAGCATCAGGCGATTTCTTAAAGGGTTGAGCGTTGTTTTCATCGTCCCCTTATCATTTTTGTACTCAAGGAGTCCGCGATTAATCAGTCGAACAAAGATGGCATCAAGCGTTTCACTTGGGAAGTTCATCACAAGTGCAAGCATTTCAGGCGTGACAAATTCATTACCCTGTAAAATCAGATGGTCGAGCATAAAAAGAACCGCGAGCTCATCTTCCTTGATGAGTAAGCGTTTGTAATACTCTAATAAGAGAAAATGGAAGTCTAGGGCTGCTGGTATTCGATTCATATTACTCCACGGTAACTGATTTAGCCAGATTACGTGGCTTATCAATATTTGTTCCTAACTCTAATGCTACAAAATAAGCGAGGTATTGTCCAACAATTCCCATCGTTAGGGGCGACAAATAATTTTTTGTTGTTGGTACGACAATCGCATCATCATCGCGAGAAAGTGATTTTGGCGAAATGATATACACCTTTGCTCCTCGTGCTTTGACTTCTTCAAAATTAGAACGAATAGCGTCGGCGGTCAGTGGGTCAGAGACAAATCCAACAACCGGCGAATCTTTTGTGATCAAGGCAATTGGCCCATGTTTAAGTTCTCCGCCTGGAAATGCTTCGCTATGAAGATAGGTGATTTCTTTTAGTTTTAATGAGGCTTCAAGTGCGACATCATGGTCTAAACCCCGGCCAAGAAAATAGACATCATGCGCTTTAGCAATCTGTTTGGCCACGTCATGAATCACTTCTTTATTAGCTATAATATTTTCTTGAGCTTTAATGACAGCATAGAAATCATTGATTGTATTGTGATTTTCTCTTAATGCCCCAATAATGAGCGAGAAAAGAGTGACCTGTGCAGTATAAGCCTTTGTTGAGGCTACAGAGACTTCATATCCAGCGTAGAGGAGAAGCGTAAAGTCGGAAAGACGGTCCAGGGTTGACCCTTTTGAGTTAGTGACAGTAATAATCGTATTGCCCCGTTCTTTAACAATGTCTACACAGCGAATTAAATCAGCGGTTTCACCTGATTGTGAGACAAAGACAAACACTGAATCTGGATCGGTGACATAAGGATAATAGGCCCATTCACTCGCGACAAAAACATCGATATTTTTTCCATAATTGAAGAAATAGCGACGAGCAATCAGTGAAGCATGATAGCTTGTTCCTGCTGCGATAAAGACAAGTTTAGGAGCCTTTTTGATGGTTTTTATCAAGTTCTTATCAAATAAATACTTGCTGCCATCATAATAATAATCAAGGAGTCGTCGAACAACTTGAGTTGACTCTTCAATTTCCTTGAGCATGTAATGGGGATAACCTTCTAGTCCAATATCGTAATCATCGATATCGGCTTTATGATATTTGATATTAAGAGGTTGCTCGATGCCCTCCTTAAATACCACAAGTTCTGAACGAGTAATATAACCATATTGTCCATCGCCAACAGTATAGAACTCATCAGCCTCTTTAATCATTGGCATGTAGTCGCTACCTAAAAACATCCCGTCTTTACCCCGTCCAACAACAAGAGGGGAACGCATTTTGGCAAAATAGATATGCTCTTCATCACCCTTAAAAATAATCGCTAGCGCATAGCTACCACGAATTTCATTAATGGCTTTTTTAATTGAATAAAGGACATTGTCCTTGTTTTTTAAATAATAATACTCGATTAAATTGGCAACAACTTCTGTGTCAGTATCGCTTTTAAATGTATAACCATGGTCGACGAGTTTAGCTTTTAGGGTCCTAAAATTATCAATCACCCCATTATGAACAAGTGAAAACATATTGTTCATACTATTTTGTGGGTGTGCGTTTTTCACAGATGGTTCACCATGTGTCGCCCAACGTGTATGGCCAACCCCAACATTGACAAAGGGCTTATCTTTTGTTGCTTCATCCAGTAAATCGACGCCACCCTTGACACGGGTTAGATCAATTTTCCCATTGCTAACAAGGGCAATGCCAGCGGAGTCATAACCACGATATTCTAGTGACTTGAGA
>DATESM010000020.1:0-2057 GCA_035270805.1 Bacilli bacterium | reverse complement strand
ATATTGAAGAAACACTAGCCAGTGATGAAATTGTTGTTTTTAGTGGGGGGAAAATCATTCTTCAAGGCCCACCTACGCTTGTCTATGAGCAAGCCGATGTTCTCCACGCTATCGCATTGGATATTCCCTTTATTTACCGTCTTAAAGCGGCACTCAAACGTGAAGGTCTTGATTTAGAAAGCAAAGATTTAGATAGTCTTGCAGGTGAGTTATGGCAGTAAAATTCCATCACCTTGATTTTGTTTATTCACCGCGTTCGCCATTCCAATATGATGCACTCCATGATATTAATTTGGCGATAAAAGCGCATTCTTTTACGGCAATTATTGGCCATACAGGTTCTGGCAAATCGACTTTGATTCAACAAATCAATGCCCTACTCACTCCAACTTCTGGTTTTGTCAGTGTTGGTAAGGAAGCTGTGACGCCAGTTAAGTATAAAAAATATGTGAAGGTCCTTGACCGTCAACTTAAAAGCAAAAAAATTAATCTCGTTCAAAGAGAAAAACTAATCTCAATTAAAACACAACTCAGTGATTTTGTTGGTTATCAGAAGAAGTCGCTCCGTTCCAAAGTTGGTGTGGTTTTCCAATTTCCTGAATACCAATTGTTTGCCGATACCGTCTTAAAAGATGTTTCATTTGGACCTCGCAATTTTAACATTAGCGAAAAAGACGCCCTTGCCTCGGCGAAGAAAGCTCTTGAACTCGTCGGCCTTGACGAATCTTACTATGAAAGAAGTCCTTTTGATTTATCGGGTGGCGAAAAACGTCGGGTGGCGATTGCGGGAATTTTAGCGCTCAAACCATCAGTCCTTGTCCTTGATGAACCAACAGCAGGACTTGATCCACTCAATGCCCGGCAAATGATGAGTTTGTTCAAAAAAATTCATGAAAGTGGCACAACCATTATTCTTGTTACCCATGACATGGATATTGTTCTTCAATACGCTAGTGACGTTGTTGTCATGAAAGATGGGCGTGTGATTGAAGAAACAACCCCTCATGCACTCTTTAGTGATATCAAGGATGACTACGCACTTGAAGTCCCAGCACTCTATGCTTTTATGCGCGTGCTCATTGACCGTGGTGCGCCGCTAAAAATTGAGAAGATCAGAAGTGTTGATGACTTAGCGAAAAGTCTGGTTGCTTTGAGGAGTAAATGATGAAGAACATTTCACTAGGGCGTTACTTACCCTATAACACCATCATCCACCGCCTTGATCCACGCGTCAAACTCTTTGGCCTTATTTCATTTATGGTTCTCGTTTTCTTCTCACTAGGTGACACATGGGCGAATTTTGCCTTCTATGGTATTTTAGTGGTGCTCGTGCTCATCGCTTTAAAACTAGCTAAAGTCAAACTTAAAAGCCTTTTCCGTCAATTAAAGCCATTGTGGTTTATGGTGGTCTTTTTACTGATCATTAATATTATTTCTTATCGAAGTCTTGATACAACGGTTTTGTTTAGCATTTTCAATTATCCAATTTATGCCGCGGCTGTCTATCAAACCTTTTATATTTTTATTCGTTTGATCCTCATGATATCACTGACAATGGTGCTTACCTCGTCGACTAAACCGCTTGATTTGACCTTTGCCCTTGAATGGACAATGGCCCCATTAAAAATCATTCAATTTCCAGTCCATGAAGTCGCAATGACAATGTCCTTAGCCCTGAGATTTATTCCCACTCTTTTAGATGAGACTGGTCGGATAATGAAGGCACAAGAGAGCCGTGGGGTTGATTTTTCAGGCGGGAAATTGAGTGAGAAAATACGTGGTATTGTCAGCCTGATTGTTCCGTTATTTAACTCAGCTTTTATGCGCAGTGATGAACTGGCAAATGCGATGGAAGCTCGAGGCTATAATCCGCAAGGCAAACGGACAAAATACAGAATGTTAACTTTTGCAAAACGTGATTTATTTGCGTTTATTGTTTTTGCTATGATGCTGACTGGCGGGATCCTTCTCCTTGTTTATAAGGCACCGGTGATTGATGTATTTTATCAACTCATCGATTTAATTAGAGGCCTCTTTTAATGCGCTACTTAGTAGTT
>DATESM010000019.1:0-7751 GCA_035270805.1 Bacilli bacterium | reverse complement strand
GTTATAATCAGTTTGTAATTAAACGATTTCGTAGAATAAATATCAATAATTAACAAGTGGCGCTTTAATATAAAGGAGTCAGCACAATGAAATATGGACACTTTGACGATAACAATCGTGAGTATGTAATTAATACACCATTCACACCTCAACCTTGGATCAATTATTTAGGAAATAATGGATTTTATGGATTGATATCTAATACTGCTGGTGGCTACATGTTTTATCAAGATGCTAAGCTGCGCCGCCTTACACGTTATCGTTATAATAATGTTCCAGGTGATGAGGGTGGCCGTTATTATTATATAAAGGATGGAGATACTGTTTTTAATCCTTCCTATTTACCGTCAAAAACAGAACTCGATTCTTATCAATGCCGTCATGGGCTTGGATATACCGTGTTTGAAGCGGTGAAAAACCAGTTGAAAACAGAACTAACATGCTTTATTCCCCAAGAAGATAGTGTTGAAATTCATCGTCTGACATTACTGAATGAAAGTGATAAGCCAAAAACAATCACGCTATATTCGCTAGTTGAGTGGTGCTTATGGAATGCTGTTGATGATAACACTAATTTCCAACGCAATTTAAATATTGGTGAAGTTGAAGTTGATGATCATACCATTTATCACAAAACCGAGTATCGTGAAAGACGACATCATTTTGCCTTCTATTACATGAATGAAAAACATCATGGCTTTGATAGTGATCGCGATCAGTTTATTGGCAAATTTCGCTCATTTGCAAATCCAATCGTTGTCGAAAAAAACACTAGTCAAAACAGCATTGCTTCTGGTAACGCCCCGATTGGCTCTCATCGCTATGAAACAGTACTGCAACCAGGTGAAAGTAAAACACTCATTTTTCTTATTGGCTATGTCGAAAACGATGAGGACAACAAATTTGTCTCGCCAGGCGTTATTAACAAAGAACGTGCTCACCGACTGATTAAACGCTATGGTGATGAAAAAAGTGTCAAACAAGCCCTCTATGAAGTCAAAGCGTATTGGCACAATCTACTATCGCGTTTTCAAGTTGAAAGTGGCGAAAAAGAATTAGATCGGATGGTTAATATTTGGAATCAATACCAGTGTATGGTCACATTTAATATGTCTCGTAGTGCCTCTTATTATGAGAGTGGTACAGGTAGAGGGATGGGTTTTCGCGATTCTTGTCAAGATTTGCTTGGTTTTGTCCATCTTGTTCCCACACGGGCTCGTGAGAGAATTCTGGATATCGCCGCGATACAATCTAAGGATGGATCGACCTATCATCAGTACCAACCTTTAACCAAGCGGGGAAATGCCGATGTCGGTAGCGGATTTAATGATGACCCACTCTGGCTGGTCGCGGGCGTAGCGGCTTATATCAAAGAAACAGGTGATATATCTATATTAAATGAACAAGTTACCTATGATAATAAAATTGGCAGCGAAGAGGCCTTGTTTTACCATCTCAAAGCATCGATGACCTATACAACAACACATTTAGGTCCACATGGTCTCCCGTTGATTGGTCGCGCTGACTGGAACGATTGCTTAAACTTAAATTGCTTTTCTAAAGTACCAGGAGAAAGTTTCCAAACAACAGAAAACTTCGATAATGGTAAAGCTGAAAGCATCTTTATTGCGGCAATGTATATTTATTATGGTAAAGATTATATTAAAATTGCTGAATTATTTGGCGATTATGGAGAAGTCGAAAAGACGCAACATTTTATTGGTCTGATTGAAGAAGCAGTGATGAGACATGGGTGGGATGGTAAATGGTACTTACGTGCCTATGATTCCTTTTCACATAAAGTGGGTAGTCATGAGTGTGAGGAAGGTAAAATTTTTATTGAGCCTCAAGCTTTTTGTAGTATGGCTAATATTGGCCAAAAACAAAGTTATCCTCAAGTGGCGCTTAAAAGTGGTCTTCAATACCTTTTAAATGACTTTGGGGTTGAACTTGTTACTCCTGCCTATACGCGCTACCATCTTGAATTAGGTGAAATTAGTTCCTACCCACCAGGCAACAAGGAGAACGGATCGGTTTTTTGTCATACAAACCCATGGTATATATTGGCACTAGCACAACATGGCATGATCGAAGAAGCTTTTGATTTGTACAAAAGATTCACACCGAGTTATATCGAGGATAAGAGCGATATTCATGAGACTGAGCCTTATGTTTACTCGCAAACAATTGCGGGCCGCAGTTCGCAACACTTTGGGCGAGCTAAGAATTCATGGTTAACAGGAACTGCTTCGTGGTCGTTTGTCGCAGCTTCACAAGGCATTCTTGGCATTATTCCAACATTTGAAGGACTAATGATCGATCCCAAATTACCCAGTACGATAAATGAACTAAGTGTTACAAGAGTGTATCGCGATAGTACTTACGATATTAAAATTGAAAAAAGAGGGCTTGAGAAAGCTGAATTGTTCGTTGATGGACAGCGTTTTGAGGGGCATTTAATTCCTCTTAACGGTCAAGGGCGTCATCAAGTGCTTTATCGTTATTAGTCGCTTAGGTTATGTGAGGACAATCTTGTCCTCTTTTTTCTATCTTTGGCACTGATAAAAATATCTAGTATTTACGGTCAAACTTAGATTAAACTTATAATAACAAATTCAATAGGAGGACATTTATGTCTCACGCTACTTTTTCAAAGCATAAAGTTGTGTTTTTGTCGTTTTGTTTGTCGTTTATATTTTATTGACACTTTCGGACTTTTTTATAGGCGATACACTTGGGATTGGTCGCATTTTATTGATTATCAGAGTCATTAGTGTGGTTCCTGTCTTTGCCCTTTTAACAAATAAAAGAGGATTTGCTATCTCACTGATTGTTATGTTGATCATTGATATCCTCTTGGTGAGGACGCACTAAAAATTCAATAATAACCTCGGCTTTTATTTATCCTTTATGGTAATATAACCATATTAAATGAGCCCTTAGAGGAAATATTATGATCATGATCAAAGAAGTAGTCTCCAAGCGAGACCTCAAACAGTTTATTGACTTTCCTGTCAAGTTATTCAAAGGCGTCGAACAATTTAGTCCTGCAATATTTGAGGATGAAATGGACAACCTGACGCCTGGAAAAAACCCCGCTTTTACATGGTGTGATTTTAAGCTATTTTTAGCGTACAAGAATGAGAAGATTGTTGGCCGTATTTGTGGCATTATTTCACATTTTGCCAATAACAAGTATCAACAAAAACGCGTCCGCTTTAATCGGATTGATATGATAGATGATATTGAAGTTACGCGAGCATTAATCGCCGCTGTTGAATCTTGGGGAAAAGAAAAAGAGATGACCGAGATTGTCGGTCCTTTAGGATATAGCGACCAAGACAAAGAAGGTCTGCTAGTAGAGGGTTATGAATTTGGTAATATGTTCGCAACTTTCTATCATTTTCCTTATTATAAAGTTCACCTTGAAACACTTGGTTTTATGCCTGATGCCAAGTGGGTCGAACATCGGATTGATATCCCCAAATCCTTAGATAAACGCTACGACAGATTACGCGACTATATCTGTGACAAGTATGATGTCAAAATTAAAACCTTCAAAAATAAACGGCAACTTCAACCTTATATCGTTCAAGTTTTGTCGCTTGTTAATAAGGCGTATGACCACTTATATGGTTATGTACCAATCAGTGAGGACTTTATGCAGTCCTTAGCTAAACAATTTATACCACTGTTAAATCTGCGTTATTTTAATCTTGTTGTGGACCAAAATGATAAAGTTGTTGCCTTTGGTATATCGGTTCCTTCGCCTGTATTTGCCCTTAAAAAGATTAATGGTAAGCTCTATCCTTTTGGTTTCATTCGCTTCCTGCGGGCCTTAAAAAAGTCAAAACAACTTGATCTACTCCTCGTAGCGATTGAACCCGAACTTAAAAACAGTGGGATTATCAATCTCGTTTTAGGTGAAGCCATCAAACACGCCATTGAAGACGGAATTGAATATGCCGAAACCGGTCCACAATTAGAAGACAATATTTCGGTCCAAAGTTTATGGAAAAAGTTTGAATTCGTCAACCATAAAAAAAGAGTTTGTTTTGTCAAAAAGATTGGAAGTAATTAAGATGAAAAAAATAATGAAAATGATTGATGACTTTAATACTGAAAGAGAATGGCATCAATTCCACACGCCGGCAAACTTAGCCAAATCAATTGTGATTGAAGCGTCTGAGTTATTGGAACTTTTCCAATGGCAAGATCAACCAAAATCATTGGATAATCTTAAAGAAGAACTGGCTGATGTGCTTTCGTATTGTTTGATGTTAGCCCAGCACTATGATTTAGATTTAGAGGGAATACTTGAAGCTAAAATCAAAAAGAACGCCCTTAAATATCCGACAGATAAAGCAAAGGGCCGATCAGAAAAATATGATGAATTTGACTAATTTTACTGCACCGAGACGCATTGAGTACATCCTTTTTGGATGTATTTTTTGTTTAGTTGTACACTGATGGTGTAAAATATAAGCAAGAGGTGGAAACATGTTAGAAATTGGAATGAAAGCACCAGGTTTTAGTCTCCTCGATAAGGATAGTAATATCGTTAGTCTCCGAGATTTTGCTGGTCAAAAAGTCGTACTCTATTTTTATCCGAAAGATCATACTTCTGGTTGTACCCTCCAAGCTCAGAGCTTTAGAGATGCATACCAACAATTTAAACAGCATGATGTTGTTGTGATTGGCGTTAGCAAGGACTCAGTTAAATCACATCAGAAATTTTGTAGAGACCATGACTTACCCTTTATTCTCCTCAGTGATGAACAACGAAAGGCCCTCTACGCTTATGATGTCGTCGTTGAAGGCAAGATGTATGGTAAACCTGTATTAAAAACCGCACGAACGACCTTTTTAATTGATGAAGCAGGTCTCATTGAATATATTTGGCCTCTGGTTGATCCTGCACAAAACGCAAACGACATTTTGGCCTATTTAAAAGCACATAGATAACCTCATCATGGGGTTTTTCTTTCAATAGGGAGATCAATATGTATAAACTATATTGTCGATTTTACCAATTTATTATTCGCCTCGTATCCCCGTTTTTAAAGTGGCGGGAGCCCACCATTCTCCATTCCTACCTTGAAGTGGTTAATACACTGAAAGCACAGGGGAAAAAGCGAATTTTGTTGGTGAGTGATAGTGGTCTTGCAATCATTGGGCTTTTTAATGATTTGGTTCATGCACTAGAGAGAAATCAAATCACGGTCACAATTTTTAAGCACGTCACACCTAATCCAACGATTACACAGGCCGAAGAGGCCTATGCCTTATATCAGAAAAATCACTGTGATGGGATTATCGGTTTTGGTGGTGGCTCTCCACTTGATGTGGCTAAAGTCGTCGCAGCAAAAGTAGCGCGGCCGAATAAGAGAATTCAAAAGATGAAGGGAATTCTTAAAGTGAATGCCAAAATCCCCCTGCTTGTTGCGGTTCCAACCACGGCAGGCACAGGCAGTGAAGCTACGCTAGCCGCGGTGATCATTGACGAAGCAACTAAAAGTAAATATGCCATTAATGATCCAAGTTTGTTCCCTCATTATGCCTTGCTACTGCCAGAACTAACTTATGGTCTCCCTAAACACATTACTGCGGAAACAGGCATGGATACATTAACCCATGCAATTGAAGCTTACATAGGCAAAAGTAATACGAAATACACAAGAGAAAAGGCAATCAATGCGACAAGATTAGTCTTCACCTATTTATACTTAGCCTATCAAGAACCTCAACATGCTGAAGCAAGAAAAATGATGCAAATTGCCTCCTACGATGCCGGAGCCGCTTTTACCCGTGCTTATGTTGGGAACATACATGCGCTCAGTCATCCTTTGAGTGCATTTTATGGCGTTCCTCATGGGCGGACAAACGCGACAATCATGCCACTTGTTCTTGAAGCCTATGATCGCTCTATTTATCCCTCATTAGCTGATTTAGCCCGTCGGGCTGGCGTGACCAATGAGTTAGACGATAAAAAAGCCGCTGATTTTCTCATTGCTCGCATCGTCGAACTCAATCACAAGATGGGAATTCCAAGTCACATTAGTGAAATCAAAGATGAAGATTTAGAAGCGCTGGCAACTCGCGCTTATCATGAGGCCAACCCACTCTATCCTGTGCCCGTCATCTTTAGCAAAAAAGAGATGATTGAACTTTACGCATTTATAAAAGGAGCCTCTTAATATGAAAGAACTGATTACAAGTCAACGCGAATTATTTAATCAAATTCATCCTCAATCTTATCAAAAACGAATCAACCATCTCAACAATCTTAAACAGGCGATTCGTCAGCACGAAGAGGCGATATTTAAAGCCCTCTACGCTGATTTACGTAAAGACAAAGCTGAAGCATTTATGACAGAGGTTGGTCTTGTTTATGAGGAAATTAATCACGCACTCAAACATTTAAAAAGTTGGATGAAACCAAAACGCGTCAAAATTTCGCTTGCACAATTTCCGGCGAAAGCACGCATTCTAAGTGAGCCCTTTGGTCAAGTGCTGATTATGAGCCCTTGGAATTATCCGTTCATGCTAACACTAGTCCCGCTTGTTGGGGCGATTGCAGCGGGGAATGTTGTGATTGTTAAACCAAGTGCCTATGCGCCCCATATTGCTGCAGTGATGAAAACGATTGTTGAGCAAGCTTTTCCTCAACAAGAAGTTGTGCTATTTCTTGGAGGACGCAGTGTCAATGAGGAAATTCTCACTTACAAATTTGATTACATTTTCTTTACTGGTAGTACGGGTGTGGGAAAAACTGTCATGCGTAAGGCTAGTGAAGATTTGACACCATTGACGCTAGAATTAGGCGGAAAGTCACCGTGTATTATTGTTGGTAATAGTGACCTTACACTTGCTGCTAGGCGGATTGCCTGGGGGAAACTCATTAATATGGGACAAACGTGTGTGGCGCCTGATTACCTCATTGTCGAGAAGAAGCATGAGAAAATCATTGATTTAATCAACAATTATTTTAAAAAAAGTAAAGAAGACATGCTTAAGTTACCAAAAATTATTAATGAAAAGCATTACTTACGCTTAAAGGGTTATTTACAGGAAATTGGTCTCAATAACTATGATGACGAACATCAGATTATTTTCCCCACCCTTGTTGTGAACCCCAAACTAGATAGCAGTGTGATGCAGGAAGAAATATTTGGGCCAATTCTCCCTGTTTTGCTCGTCGACAGTGTTACTGAGGTGGCAGCATTTGTCGCTCAACGACCAAAACCACTGGCAATGTATGTCTATAGTGATGATAAATCCGCGGTTGATTTTTTGCTCAAACACACGAGCAGTGGATCTTTCACGGTCAATGATAATTTGATGCAACTAGCGTCTTCATATCTACCCTTTGGTGGGGTTGGTGATTCGGGGATGGGATCTTACCATGGACACCAATCTTTCCTTACTTTTTCCCACCAAAAGAGTGTCCTTTATAAAAGTAAAAAGCTTGATCTGAAATTTAGATATAAAAAAGATGAAGCGGCCTATCGGATGGCTAAAAAGATTATCCATACCAAATAAATTTGATATTTATGAGTGATAACGGTTCCGATATATTGGGACCGTTTTTTGTTATTTTTACGCAATGATAACATAAAATGTGACCGGTAAAAGAAGCGGCTTTTTTAGTTAAAATTTCGGTTTTTTAACTGACATTTTTTGTTGAAATATAACTTTTTAAAGGGGCATTAAACTGTCAACTAAAAAGTTGTTAAATCTATTTATTAACC
>DATESM010000018.1:0-2763 GCA_035270805.1 Bacilli bacterium | reverse complement strand
CTCTCCTTCAGCTTGGACGACTTGATAGGCATCAACAACAAGATCGGGATTGAATTCTTTGGAATTCATTTTTTGATTAGCAATGTCAATGACCTGATTGCGGTAATTTGTTTGACGTTGCTCATCTTCTATACGTTCATTAATATCATTCAAGATAACGGCGTATATATTTTCACGATCTACCTCTTTGTTATAAGCAAGATAATTCGCTATATAGCGATGGAATTCATCAGTGAATTTCACGTTATTTTTTTTATAAAAATCCATAGCCTCAGGATAATTCATCATTTGTTGTACTAATAAACGTTCTGCTTGTTGCAGGCGGTTTAGGACTTGTCGATGAGGATACTTCTCGTTGATATTGATACTAACGATACTTTTTTCACGATCAAGCTTCTTTTTCTCACTTTTATACATATCAAACAAGATATCGTATGAAAATCCAGAAATTTCGGCAATTCGATTTAAATAATCATCGACTTCTAACCGGCTAGGCAGGTTCAGGACATGTGGCATGGTCTTAATTATAAACTCCCTACGTTCTTCAACACTGCGCATCTTATTTGTCTTGCGATGATAGTTGAGTGTGAATTCATGACCATCAATTAGATTCTCCAAGTAGTTTACCAGTCCTTGTTGTCCTTCGTTTTGATAAATGTCATCAGGATCGCGCGTATCGTTAGCATTATCAACAATCCTAAAAGGAACTTTGGCTTCATTTAATGTTTCGACCATCTTCATCATCGCCATTTGGCCAGCTTCATCACCATCAAGGCATAATCGAACCTCAACTTTTAGTCGCCTGAGTAGATTGATATGTTCTTGTGTAAATGCCGTTCCCATTAGAGCCACAACTGACTTAATTCCCGATATATCAAGGGCAAACACATCCATAAAGCCTTCTAAAACATAAACATATCCTGCATTGCGGGCCATTTCTTTAGCATGATGATAGTTATATAAAATACTAGTCTTGTGGAATACAGGTGTCTCAGGCGAGTTGATGTACTTAGCACTATCATCACCCTCTTTGAATTTCCGACTGCTAAAGCCAACCACTTGGCCATCGCTATCATGAATTGGAAACATAATTCGTCCCTGATTTTTATCATATGGGTTATTTAACAAATTACTTAAAACGCCAATATCTTCAATGTTTTTTAGACTATATCCCTTAGACAATAAAAACTTAACGGTTTGGGTCCCATCTTGAGGAGCATAACCGACCTGATATTTTTTAATCATCGATTGATCGATGTTGCGTTTGATTAGATAGTCCTTAGCGGGTTTCCCCTCAACGGTTTGGAGCGCTGTGGCATAAAACGAGGCCAAATCAGTTAAACACTTATAAAGAGGGACTAAATTTGGACTAATGTGTCGCTCAAATTTTGCAACTTTGAAATCTTCATGTTCGAATCCAACCATCTCAGCCACTTTTCGCGCGGCTTCAAAATAGGTAATGTGTTCGTATTTTTGAACAAAATTTATGATATTACCACCCTCACCGCAGACGAAACATTTAAATATTTGCTTTTCTTTGGAAATCATCAATGATGGATTTTTGTCATTATGAAAAGGACAAAGTGCGCGATAACTGCGACCATGTTTTGTCACGTCAATATAGCGACTAACTACATCGACGACATCCGCCTTTTTCAATAAATCATTAAATGAATTTTGTTCCATCAATCATCCTTTTACCAAATAGCAACTATTAAATTACTAATTTTTAACTTTTTCTACAATATAGTCCACTAACTCCGTGATTTTAACTCTTGCTTGCTTCATCGTGTCTCTTTCGCGAATAGTAACCATTTCATCTTCTAGACTATCAAAATCCACTGTCACACAGAAAGGTGTACCAATGGCATCTTGACGACGGTAGCGTTTACCAATTGAACCCGTTTCATCATAGACGGCATCTAGTTTTTTACTTAAAAGACTAAACACCTCGTATGACTTATCATTAAGCTTCTTACTCAACGGAAAGACTGCCACTTGATAAGGCGCCAAAGATGGTTTGAGTCGCATAACAATACGTGTATCATTATCTCCGACTTCCTCTTCGTCATAACTATCAGTTAAAACCATCAATAACAAACGATCAAGACCAACAGAAGGTTCAATACAATAAGGAACATACTTGGTGTTGGTTTCTGGATCCAAATATTCAAAATTCTCTTTGCTATGTTCCATATGGCGTTTCAAATCGTAATCAGTCCGATCGGCAATTCCCCAAATTTCACCCCATCCAAACGGAAATCTATATTCGATATCTGTCGTCGCCTTTGAATAAAATGCAAGTTCAGCAGGGTCATGATCTCTAAAACGTAGATTTTCATCTTTGATTTCCAAATATTTGACAAAATCTATACATTGGTTTTTCCAGTAGTCAAACCATTCGAGGTCTGTTCCAGGCGCACAGAAAAACTCTAGTTCCATTTGTGTAAATTCTCTTGTCCGGAAAATAAAGTTTCCTGGTGTGATTTCATTTCTAAAAGCCTTACCAACATTGGCAATTCCAAAAGGGATTTTCTTACGCATCGAACGTTGAACGTTTTTAAAGTTCACGAAAACGCCTTGTGCGGTTTCTGGGCGAAGATATACTTCATTTTGGCTGTCTTCAGTGACACCAATATGTGTTTTAAACATCATGTTAAATTTTCTGATGTCAGTGAAGTCACTTTTCCCACAGTTTGGACATTTTACCTTATTATCTCTAATAAAAGCATCTAGTTCTTCATTTTTCATTTGTGTAACTGG
>DATESM010000017.1:0-2441 GCA_035270805.1 Bacilli bacterium | reverse complement strand
CGCAATCAAACTTAAAGCGGCAATTGAAATAATGAGATATTCTACATATTCTGGCATAAAATTCCCTCCCATTACATCTTACTTTATTTTGAGGGTAGATTTCAAACTAATTGGTTATTTGACTAAACCGTAAGTGTCTTCAAACACGTGAACTTGAAAATATCCCAGTGTATTACGAAGGTAAGGTGTGTAGATAAATTCAACCTTCTCCTTGTCTTCCTTGGCAGTGATGGCTTGCTCCCAAAAAATACAGTTCATATAATGAGACGCGGTATAAAGAGCGAGTCCACTGTCGTTATTGATAAACATGGATCTTGCATTAGCCGCGTTAATATAAGATGTGTAGTAATCCTTTGGTGTATCATCAAAACTAATATTGTCATCGCGACCTTTTTCATAGAAGTTAACATAGCCTTCAAATACATAGGCATTAATAAATAATTCCGCATAGGCCATATTTTTAATCTTATCGGCGGCAAATTTGGGTTCCTGTACATAGTTAAAATCATATAGTTCATCCGCAGTTAAGAGGGTGTCGACATTTAAAACGTCAATTTCAGCCGTGCTTACTTTGTGCGAAATATAATTGAATGTTGGCTTATAAATATAGAGTCCTGGCACGAATGTTAACTCGTAAACAAGACCAACTGACCAGTTATTATTAATGCGACTATGGCCATATACTTGGATTAGATTGGTCCCATCGGTAAATAAACCAAGATTATTTTCGAGTTTTGACAAGTATTTTAGTGTCATTGTTTTTGCCTCGATTTTATAACCAATCCCCTTATTGTTGGTTGGTGTTGATTTTAACTCCTCAAATACATCAAGAATGGTCGAGGACTCAACTGTGGCAAGCGTGTAGTCAAGCGTGATGCCTTCTAAATATTGTGGCCGGACACTGAGCGTGATTTCTGGTTCGCCATTATATAAACTAATCGTTCCAGTGAAATCATAAACTTGTTGCTCGGCAACATAATCCTTAATCAATGCATAAGCATTAGCATCCATACTGACAAGAATGTAGCCTGTCTCATTAGCAACCAGAGCCTTATTTCGGTGCGTATAACTGCCTCCCCCTGCGATGTAATCTTGCAGATTTAAAAGTTGAGCACGCAATTTAACGGGCATAAAAGATGTCGCTATCCCACGCTCGTTGACTTGATCTGAAAGCGAATAGGCTAGCGCTCTAATTTCGGCAATATTTGTGTAAACGATATCTTCTTCACTTGGCGGCGGTTCTTCACTGACCGGTTCACTCGTCGATGGTTCTTCACTTACCGTTTCGCTTGTCGGTGATTCTTCACTGGTGACTGGTTGACTCGCGCTATCTTCACTCGTGTTGTTATCACTTGTCAGATCGTTCGAGGGTTGTGTTTGACTTGGTGCTTCACTTGATCCGTTAGCGCAGCCAACGATCAAAGTTAATAGCAATGGTAAAAAAATAATTTGTCGTTTCATATGTTTCCCCTTTTTTGACAGTAAAATAATCATAACATTGCCCACAGATAATTTGAAGAAGAAAAACTACAAAATCGTTTTGCTCATCTCAATTATGGTAAAATACTAAAAATAAAGGAGTAATGATGAAACTATTATCATGGAATGTAAACGGTATTAGAGCCGTTCTTAAAAAACTCGATTTACAACAAATTGTTCAAGACCTCGATCTAGACACACTGTGTTTACAAGAAGTTAAAGCCGAAGCCGAACAAGTTGATTTTGATATCCCTGGGTATCAAAAATTTTGGCACCACTCCATCGTCAAAAAAGGCTATTCAGGGACGGCCGTTTTTACGAGGTTACCGGTTATCTCCTACCATTATGGTATTGGTATAGCCGAACACGATCAGGAGGGACGGGTCATTACACTTGAACATGCGGACTACTTTCTTGTTAATGTCTATACCCCAAATAGTAAAGATGGTCTCTTAAGGATTGATTATCGGGTCGAATGGGAGAAAGCATTTCTTTCCTACCTCAAAAACTTGGAAAAATCAAAACCCGTTGTTTTGTGCGGCGATCTTAATGTCGCTCACCAAGAAATCGATCTGGCTAATCCCGATCAGAACCACAATAGCCCCGGTTTCTCCCCGCAAGAGAGACTAGCGTTCAACAACCTACTTAATAGTGGGTTTACTGATACCTTTAGATACTGTTACCCCCAAGAAGTTAAATACTCATGGTGGAGCTATCGCTCCTTTGCTCGAGAAAGAAACGTCGGGTGGAGAATTGACTACTTTGTCGTCTCAAATAGCCTAACTGATCGAATTATCGATGCTAAGATTTTTAATGAGATTGAAGGTAGTGATCATTGTCCTGTCTTTTTAAACTTGAAATAACGACTGCTTTATTTTATCCTTGCATTCAGGGCGATATGCTTTAAATTATGGCTTGTAAAGGAAGAATCATGTTAGAAACTGAAACAAATTCTGTACATC
>DATESM010000016.1:0-2824 GCA_035270805.1 Bacilli bacterium | reverse complement strand
TTCATTCCTTGGGATGATGATCTTGATGTTGGCATGCCGCGAGACGATTACAATAAACTCATGAAACTAGGACATGAATTTAAACATCCTTATTTTCTTCAAAACTTCAAAACAGATCCAAACTACGCGCTTGGCTATGGTAAGTTGAGACATAGTGACACGACATACATTGAAAACTATTATGCCTTTCAGAAGATCAACCACGGTATTTGGATTGATATATTCGCGATTGATGGGATGTCAAAACGTAAAAGAGCCAAAAAGGCGCATGGACCTAAACCACACTTATTATGGTTTATGTTTTATCTAGCTTATCTTGGCCACTTTTTTGCCCCACTTCACACTCGGACTTGGCGCATTCAACTGCCACTTTATGTGGTTTCAGTTTTAATGTTTCCCTTTAATATCGCCAATTACATGACGCGCTTAATCATTCTTTGGATGAGCCGCATAAAATGGGAAAAGGCTACCCTTGTTGGCAGTTATCTGACGTGGGCTTTTAACCGCGAAGCCTTACCAAAAGCCTATTATGGAGAAGGCGTTAAAGTTAAGTTTGAAGATATTGAGGCCGTGGTCCCCACGAATTATGATGCCTACCTAACAGCAAAGTATGGCGACTATATGAAATATCCTCCGCTTGAACAACAAAAAGGCCACCATTATCATCGTGGCGTCTCAACTACAAGAGGCTATAAAGACTACTTAAAAGATTACTTTAATTAATCATCCACATAAAAGCACTAGGAAATACCTTTTCCCAGGCTTTTTCATTATGGACCGCTTTTGGTTTATATAAATAGGTGATATTTTTACCATACTCATAACCCTGTGCGACTAAATATGGTACTGTCCAATCACAAAATGGTTTAATAATGGTTTCTAGCCCAATGCCCCCAACCATAAAATATAATTTAGGGAGTGTGATTTGTTTGGCTTTCATCTCATTTAACCGTGAATCAAAAAAGGCTTTCAGATCACTTTGATAATGAATCATTCCCGCTGGAGTGAAGCAGAGTGCGCCTTTGAATAGGGTCGGATGATTTAGAGCCATCACAAGAGAAGCAATCCCTCCCATGCTCGAACCCCCAATATAGCTAGTATCTTGTAAAGTCCGGTAATGGCTATCAATATAGTTTTTAAGTGTCTTAGTGATAAAATCGCTGTACTGTTGACCCTCAATTGGCTGTGGTTTTGTAGGTAAAAAACGCTTTTTGACTGGGAAAAAGCTCATCTCACGTGAGCGATCAACGGCGGAGCTATCAAGGCCTACAACAATAAAGCCTTCGATGTTCCCTTCGTGATAAAAGCGATCAAGCGCGGCGTGAACACGCCAGGCGCCAACTTTAAAATTGGTATGTTTGTTAAAGAATAAGTTTTGGCCGTCATGCATATATAAAACAGGATAACGTTTCGTCCCCTGTTGGTAGTCGGGTGGTAAATAAACTCGAATCGTTCGAACCTTGTCATCAAGATTTTCGGCACGAAGATTGAACTTTTCAAAATGACCTTTAGCGATTGTTTTTTTCATACTCATAGGCATGTTTACATGCATCTTCAATAGTATAGCGTGCCTTAAAGCCGAGAAGCCTTTGTGCTTTACTAACACTCGCGTAGTTTTCATCAACATCGCCTGCGCGCCGTGGCTTGATTTCATAGGGAATGGAGAGATGATTGGCTTTTTCATAGGCATGCACAAGCTCTAAGACTGAAGTCCCTTTGCCTGTTCCCAAGTTAATGGATTCATAGCCACTCATTTTATCGATGTTTTCGAGGGCAAGAACGTGACCAACAGCGAGATCAACGACATGAATATAATCACGGACGCCTGTGCCATCACTTGTCGCGTAGTCATCGCCATAAACGGAGAGGCTCTTAAGTTTGCCGGCCGCGACTTTTGATACATAAGGCATCAGATTATTAGGAATGCCTTGTGGGTCCTCTCCAATCAGGCCACTTGGGTGTGCACCGACTGGATTAAAATAACGAAGGGCAATCGCTTTATATTCAGGATGGGCAAGACAAAAATCTTTGAGAATAAATTCAATCACAAGTTTGGTCGTACCATAAGGATTGGTTGTCCCTCCGATTGGGTCGTCCTCACTTAGTGGGACATGGGGTGGCAGCCCATATACTGTTGCACTACTCGAAAAGATGATATTTTTCACTTTATATTCGAGCATTAGCTCTAAAAGCGAGAGTGTCGAATCAAGATTATTACGATAGTATTCTAGTGGTTTAAACACCGATTCACCCACTGCTTTTAAGCCCGCAAAATGAATGACACTATCAAAATGGTGTTGTTTAAATACTTTCTCTAACGCTGCTTTATCGACCATGTCAACAAGATAGAATTGTGGTTTAACACCACTGATGGTTTTGATTTTATCGAGCACCTCAATTTTTGAATTGACAAGGTTATCAATTAAGACAACTTGATGTCCGCTTTTAATTAACTCAACGGCGGTGTGCGAGCCAATAAATCCGGTCCCACCTGTTACTAATACTTGCATAATACAATCCTCACTTATTCTATCTTACGCTTTAATACATCGCTTTTAAAGTCTAGGGCGCTATTTAAATCATCAAAAAGACCAACAAAGTAAAAATCTCCCATTCCCGAGGCAAGGATTTCAGGATAAAGACCACTATCGACCAAAATATGCTGATATTTTTGGCGAATATCTTCATTTGTATAAACATATTGATCGAGTATTTCCTTACGACGGCTAACCTCAAGTCCATAACGACGATGCTCGCTCTTGTATGGGGGTATTTCCATCCCTTTCATGACCTGAGCATAGGTGAGATAATAGTCAATGCCACT
>DATESM010000015.1:0-5239 GCA_035270805.1 Bacilli bacterium | reverse complement strand
ATTGTAATTTGAATAAAGTAACAGCACGACCTTGTTGAGCGACAACACCAGAAGTTGCTGCTTCGAATAGTGATTGGAAGGACCAAGCTTTTTCATCGAAGCGAATCTTTTGGGTAGGCGTATTTGTATCAACGCCCCATGAGAGTGTGAAACCAGTGCGATTGTCACTCATGACTGTATCCATGAATGATACTGGGTCAAGAGTGTTACCACTAATTGAGCCAAATGCTAAGTCAAAATCACCTTGCATTGGTTTATAGTAAGCATCCATCCAGTCTTCAGTTGCGTAAGGAGTAATTGTTAATTTGAATCCTTCAACAGCATTATTAAATGCAGTTTCGAGTTGTTCTTTTACGATTTGACCTTCGTCATTAACTTGACTGACTGTTTGATAAATTAAGCTAAGTTCGATTTCGGTCGGGCTTGCAACAGTACCTTTTTCATACTTGCCGGCAGCGACTAGTTCATCCATAGCTGCATTGAAGTAAGTTGCCGCGGCTTCGGTCGAATAGCCATACGTTTCTGGTGAACGTTTTTCTAAAAGAGCTTGTCCTGTTGCTGATGCGCGGAATGATAAGCCACCTTCAGGGTCGATCATGTAAGCATCGCTTAAGAAGGCTTGTGATGGGTTACGTCCGTTATTAGCGGATAAAGTCCCACGGTCAAGAGCAAAGTATAAACCGTTAAGGAATGCGTTATTACTCATGACTGGTTTTAAATCCCAGTATTCGCCTGCCGCGTGAGGATAGATGGATCCATCAACACCGAATAATTCTTCCCAACGTTCTTCGTTGGTTGCATTAACTTGAAGTTTCCAAACGGTATCTCCAAGAGTCTTGCGTGTGCGGGCATCAGCCTCATATTCTTTTAAATAAATTGATGGGATACCAGCTGAGTCTAACTTACCACCTAGGAATTCTTGGAAGGCAATGATATTGTCTTCGAGAATGGTGTATTTGTAACCAGCGTGGTTAGCGCGATCGGCTTCGAAATAAGTTGGGTTTTTCTTAAAAGCTAATTGCTTATCATTTTGCCATTCTTCTAATGTATACATGCCTAATGATAAGATTGAGTCGATATTAGGTTTACCGTAGTTTGCTAATCCGACTTCATCGATGAAAGCTTGAGGGACTGGTGAGAATAGCGAACTCGATAAATTGTACATTGCATAGAATGCAGTTTTTGGTGAGTTGAACTCAAAGTCGATTGCACCTTCGGCTTCATTGAGTTGAATACCAGTAACTAGGTCCCAGCTTGGTGATCTACCAGCTTGAACTTCAGCAAGATATTCTTGGACTCCTGTAAAACCAGAAGTGAGACTGCCTAAATCTGTCGAGCGGAATAATTGTCCGTCTAGCATCGATTTAAATGGTGTTAGATAATCTTCTAATGCAACCTCTTGCCCTTTAAAGGCTGCGACTGCAGATTTGGTGGAAAGTGTGTCATAAACGACTTCTGGATCGTCAAATCTAACTTTAACTCTCCATTTGGTTGCGAGAACAAAGTCATCCTCATTTTCGGGGACGATAGGGTTCAACGCTTGAGGTCTTTCTTCGGTTGCGAGTGATGGATACCATTCGTAACCTGTCTTGTCATCATTGAAGCGTGTACTCCAGTATGATGATGAAACAAGAGCGTGTAAATCACCTGTGACCGAGTCTTGTCCGTCCCAGTAGTTAATTGTTCCTGGGTCTTGGCTTTGCCATGAATGGTAGTACATTGAGTACTTTCTTTCCGGTTCCTCGGTTGGGGTCATTTCTTCGGTGATTGTGGCTTCACCAACGCCGAAACCATATCCAGGGACATAAGTTTCACTAGGTAAGTCGATACGTGAGTCGTACATGACGTTCCCGGCGTTATCAGCAAACGGAATACCACCTAAAAAATTATCAAGTACATAGGATTCTAGTTGTCCAAGAATTTCTTCTTTGACACCGTAATTCGCTCCTGAATAATCATAAATACCATCAGCGTAAGGTAAGTCTTCAGCTTCAGCAGCAAGTGTTGGGGTTGTGACAGCACTACCAGGTTTGGATCTTAATAACCCACCCGCTAGAGCCGCGTCTGTTTTTGCGGGTACGACAGCTGTAAAAGCAAGAGCACCAAACAAAGACAGCACAGTTAGTTGTTTATATTTCATAAATAATTCTCCTTTCTGACTGTGTACTTTAATATAATCAATAAAAAGTGTTGATGTCAAAGGTTTACTGATAGTCGGGGATATGATAACGCTTACAAGAAGATTCGACGTGTCAACACTTTAGAAATCATCATGTAATCACAAATATTTTAAGTTTTCCCACAGTCAAATGATGGGGGAAAAAACAATTATTTAGAATCATGTGTTTTTAGTAAATCATAAAATTAGAAACTGGCGGTTGGTTTTTAACTAAGTTGATTTTTTTGTTTGCTTATTATTTATAATAATGATACTATTTATTCGCTGAGAACTTACTTTGAATAAATCTAAATAATTCAAGGCGGAAGGAGAATATAGCATTATGAAAAAAGGTTTACATCCAAACACTCAACGTATTACAGTAACTTGTGTTAGCTGTGGTAACGAATTTGAAACAAGTTCAACTAAAAAAGAAATCCGGGTTGACACATGTGCAAATTGCCACCCATTCTACACTGGCAAACAACGTTTTGTCCAAGCTGATGGGCGGATTGACCGTTTCAATAAGAAATACGGTTTAAAAGATAAGTAAAACAGACGGCCGCCCGCAAAGGCGGCTTTTTGTTTTTATAATGAGGAAATCATGAACAAGAAATTTTTTATTAGCACCCCTATTTACTATCCGAGTGCCAAACTCCATATTGGCCATGCCTACTGCACGACCCTAACTGACACCATCGCGCGTTATAAAAGGATGCGTGGATATGATGTCTTCTTTTTGACAGGTTCAGACGAACATGGTGAAAAGATTGAAACTAATGCCGCGAAAGCCGGGAAAACACCACAGGCCTTTGTGGACGAGATTGTCGAAGGCTTCTATGATCTATGGCAAACACTTGATATTTCTAATGATAAATTTATTAGAACAACTGATGAAGAACATATGGATACTGTTCAAGCCATATTTTCACGTCTTCTCGACCAAGGTGATATTTATTTAGGCAATTATGAAGGCTGGTATTGTACCCATGAAGAAACATTTTGGACGGACACACAAGTTGGTCCCGAACATCATTGCCCTGAATGTGGGCGGCCAGTTCATCGGGCAAGTGAAGAATCTTATTTCTTCAAGACATCTAAGTACGTTGATCAATTGCTAAAATATTACGAAGATAACCCCAAATTTATTATTCCTGAAAGTCGGAAGAATGAAATGGTCAACACCTTCATTAAACCAGGCCTTGCTGACCTTGCCGTTTCACGGACTTCCTTTACCTGGGGAATTAATGTTAAAGAAAATCCACGGCATGTTGTCTATGTTTGGCTTGATGCTTTGACTAATTATATTTCTGCATTAGGCTATGGCAGTGACGACACAAGTTTATATCAAAAGTTTTGGGAAAATAAAGATAGTGAAATCGTCCACATCATTGGAGCGGATATCACGCGCTTTCACGCCATCTATTGGCCAATGTTTTTAATGGCGTTAGGACAAAGACTACCCGACCGCGAATTTGTTCATGGTCTTTTGATGATGAAAGATACCAAAATGAGCAAATCACGGGGCAATGTCGTTGATCCTTATCCTTTAATTAATCGTTATGGTGTTGATGCAGTGCGGTATTATCTAGCGCGTGAAACCATATTTGGAAGTGATGGACAATTTACGCCCGAACAATTTGTTGAACGAATTAATGTCGATTTGGCCAACGATTTTGGCAACTTGCTTAATCGGACTGTGTCAATGATTGAAAAGTATTTTGATGGGATTATCCCTCAATATCAAGGACATGTGACAGATTTTGATCAAGAACTCGAAGCATTGGCGATGAACACTATTACTAATTATGAAGTTGCCTTTGACGACTTAAAAGTGACGGACGCTATTATTGAAACATTCAAAATGATCAGTGCCACAAATAAATATATTGATAATACAAAGCCATGGGAATTAGCCAAAGAGACAGATAAAACTGCGCTTTCTAGTGTAATGAATCATTTAGCTAATAATCTTTACATCGCCGCTTTACTCTTATCACCGATTCTGACAAGAGCACCAAAAGAATTGTTTGCGCAACTTGGAGTCGAAAGCAGTTTACAAAAATTCGCTTGCCTTAAAAAATACGGTGTCTTAGGTGGACAAAAAGTACAAAAGGGTAACCCACTGTTCCCACGACTAGATATGGCAAAAGAAGTCGAATTCATCCGTAATATGATGAATAAGTAGTTATGACATATAACGTTGGACAAGTTTTTTTAGTTGTTGGGACTGATTATACCCATGATGGGTTAGGTGTGGCCAAAATCGATGGTCACACCATTTTTGTCCAAGGACTGATTATCGGTGAAGAAGCCGAAGTAGAAATTGTGATGGTAAAAAAGAATTTTTTGGTTGGAAAAATCAAAAAGATTGTCGTGATCTCTCCTGACCGTATTAAACCGCTTTGTCCAGCTGCGACTGCTTGTGGCGGCTGTCAATTCCACCATTTAAGTTACGAAAAAGAACTCGATTATAAAAAGAACAAGGTTTTGCGGGCTTTTCACAATATTGCTCACCTTGATCTTGAAGCGGATGAAGTCATTGGCAGTGATGTACCTTATTATTACCGCAACAAAATTATCATGCCGATCGCTTATGACAAGCGTAAAAATCTTATTCATGGTTTTTATCGCTATCGTTCCCACGATATTGTCGCCATTGAAGAATGTTTTATTGAAGATAAACGTAGTGCACCAATCATTCACACCATCAAAAGCTTGATGAAGGAATTTGCGTATGAGCCCTATGACGAAACAACACTTAAAGGTGATATCAGAAAAATCATGTTGAGAACATCATATTATTATCCGGACATCATGGTGGTTCTCATCACTAAACGCGGAAATCTTGAAGCATTTTCCCAATTTACAAAGCAACTACTAGCTGCACATCCAGAAATCACCACACTGATTCAAAATATTAATGGTGATGATACAAATGTCGTGCTTGGACAGCAAGAAAACATTATTTTTGGCCCAGGAAAAATTCGTGACAAATTGCTCGGATTAGAATTTTCAATTTCTAGCAAATCTTTCTATCAAGTTAATGTTTTACAAACGGAAAAACTCTATCAAAAAGCA
>DATESM010000014.1:0-2482 GCA_035270805.1 Bacilli bacterium | reverse complement strand
TATAAATAGTGTCAAAATGCTGAGTGGAGGAAAAATCCACTGCGTTTTTGCGGCCTTTAAAGATAAAGATGTTGCCCAAGAACTCGATATGTTTGCCCTTGCTAATGCGGATGTCAAGGTGACTACATTTAATCACTACCGGGCAAGAAAAGGAGAGGAATACCCATCCGACTATCCCTTCTATGCTGATTATCAATCTGCAATAAAAGAAACAATAGCAGCTGTTAAGCCTAATGAAGTCCTGCTAATCACTGGCTCTTTACATTTTGCTTTCCAAGTTTATGAAGACTTTATGAAAGGACTGATTGTATGAAAAACAAAAAACATTTATTACGCATTACGATTAGTGCGCTATTTATTGCAATTTCCATTGTTTTGACACGGTTTTTTGTCTTTCCTTATGGACCGACATTCTTCCGCCTAACACTTGGAAATGTCCCGATTATTCTTGGTGGTATTCTCATGGGACCAATTTATGGGGCGCTGATTGGTTTTGGCGCGGATATCGTTGGTGCAACTCTATTTCCCAGTGGCAACTTTTTAATTTTTCCAATGATTTCGAGTATTTTTTATGGTGCCATTCCTGGCCTTGTGTTTATGGTGCTAAGAAAGTACCGAACAAAGATCCGTTTACCACTTGTCTATCCTACCATCGCCGTGCTTTATCTATTGGGCGCCATCTACTTTTTATTGCAATCAACGCTAACTAATCCATTTGACCGTCAAGTCAGCTACACACTAACGCCGATGGTTAAGGTCATTAGTCTGATTGTCTCAGCCGTTTTAGTTGCCGGTCTTTTAGTTGCACTGTTTTTCACTGATCGACGGCTGAAACTCAAAGACAGTTATCAAAATGTCCTACCTAGCGACTTTGCGATGACGATTATTATCACTGAACTTATCGTGGATGTGATTTATACGCCGATTTGGAAACATTACTTCTTTGGACTCCCCTATTTATTTGCCCTTTTTATTCATATTCTCATCCTCTTAACCCTGCTTATTCTCAAGACATCACTCATCAATTTAATCGCTTACTCGTTCAATAAAAGTAAGATAGAAATCTAACTACTAATTAGCTACTATCTTATTTTGACATCTTTAGTCAAATTACTATTATTTATAATAGTAATTAAAGAAAGCCGTATTTACAAATATTTGTTAGTGGTCAATTGTTCTCTTGCTAGAATTTGTTTAGAAAGAGGTGGCCGATATGCTAGACAGTCAAGATCCAAGAGAAAAAGAAAAAAAAGACATGAGTGAAGAGATGATGCTAGCCGAAGCACTCTACCTCTATGAACGTGACCTCGAAGGTGAGCAAAGTCTCGACACGGAAGAGTAATCACTAACAATGATCATAAAAAGATGCCTAACGGGCATTTTTTTATTTGTCTTTTTTGTTAGAATAAAAGAGCGAGGTATTATTATGCAATATAAATGGTGGCATGACCGGGTTTTTTATCAAATCTATCCCCGGAGTTTTGCGGATTCTAATAATGACGGCATTGGGGATATTCAAGGTATTATTTCTAAGCTTGACTATTTAAAAGAGCTTGGTGTTGGTGCTTTGTGGATTTCGCCCCTTTACAAATCCCCCAACTATGATTATGGCTATGACATTAGTGATTATTACAACATCCATGAAGATTTTGGGACGATGGATGATTTTAAGGAACTGATTAAAAAAGCAACACGGCTTGATATCAAGATTGTCATGGATTTAGTGATCAACCATACATCGCATCAACATCCCCGCTTTATCGATAGTATCAATCCCAATAGCCCCTATCATGATCACTATATTTGGCGCGAAGGTAAAGTTGATAAAAATGGAAAAAAACTTCCCCCGAATAACTGGGATTCGATGTTTACCGGCCCAGCCTGGAGTTATGAAGCAAAGAACAATATGTGGTATCTCCATTTATTCACCCCCGAGCAACCAGACTTAAACTACCATAACCCTGAAGTTTTATCAGAGGTCAAAAATATTCTTCGTTTTTGGCTTGATCTTGGCGTGGCCGGCTTTAGATGTGATGTCATCAATATGATTTATAAAACGAGTCTAAATGATGGGAAGAAAGCCCGTTATAAGACAGGCAAAGAGCACTATTTGAGTCAACCAGGTGCCCACCGTATATTAGAAGAACTCCATCGCGATGTCCTCTCGCAATACGATGCTTTTACTGTTGGAGAAACGAGTGATGTTGACTTAGATAACGCGAAAACCTTCACGAATGGCAAAGAGTTGACGATGGTCTTCCCCTTTGAACATACGAGTGTTGATTATCGTTTTAATCTCCCAACATTTAAACGTAAATATAAACCATCACGCATGGTTGCGTTGATGAAAAAGTTGGTTCTCAATGTTGAATGGAATCCCCTCTTCTTAGAAAATCATGATATTCCCCGTAGTCTCTCACGCTTTGGCGACGAACGAAATCCCCTTGTGTCGGCCTCCGCACTGGCGGCGATGTTGTTGACG
>DATESM010000013.1:0-6679 GCA_035270805.1 Bacilli bacterium | reverse complement strand
GGACAACAGCTAGCACAAACTTTTCAGTGCCTACTGGTAAATATACCGTTACCTTAGTCGTGACCTTTGATGCCGCAACCAACATGTTTGTTGGTGCTGCTACAGTGACACTACTCGTTGTCTAAGCTTAAATAACTTTTCCTAAAAAGGTTTTAAAGGCCTGCGAGAGCAGGTCTTTTTTCTTTGCTAGAAACACTCTAGTTTAATCACTTAAGTGATTATGCTAAAATTAGGTATTGAGGTATTTAAGCATGAGTAAACTACTAAATCAAACTATTCTTGCCCTGATCGTTGCCGCTTTCACTGTCGGTTGTGGTCCAACAGCTAGTAGTGAAGATAATAGCAGTGGCGATGTGACTTCTCAATTACCAACGACTTCGGAAGACGACTCATTAACGAGTGAGGACCCAAGCGGCGAAGAAGGTGGAGATGGTATCGTCGGTACCCCCATTGCACCAAGGGAGGTCCCTGCTTTTGTTGATCTTTATGTCAATCCGGGTAGCATCGATTTTGAACGCTATCAAGTATGGTTATGGGATGATGGTGGCACAAATGGTACTGGCTATAACTGGGACTCTGTTGAAGGAGATTGGGCATATATTCGCTTAGATATGGCGACGTTTAACGCTAAAAATGAATTAGGCGTGATTGTGAGGCAAAAAACTACATGGGATGGACAGTCACAAGATGGCTTTATGAAGTTTAGTGAATTCGGCCAAGTTGATGGGGTCATGTCTGTTTATGTCATTATTGGCGATGGTAATGTTTTAGAGTTTTATCACCGAGCTAGTGATGCGCTTGGTGACCAATTCTATAGTGGTAACTCATATAATATTGGCTATGAAACTGATAGTTACAAGTGGAATGACAAGATTAAATGGCTTCCTTATTTCAATGCTTATAAAGATTTAATTAACCTTCGCCTCAGTGAAGAGGGTGAATTTTTGAGATTAGCGAGTGCTAGCGAAGTTGGAAATAATTTCCGCCATTGGCAAGATATGATTCCCGCCTTATCGTGGTCAGCGGTTGCAAGTGAGAATAAGTTCAATGCGAGCAGTTACACTTCAAGCGGGGCAATTTATTTATTCTATGTTGCTCGCATCGCTGAAAATGATGTGACGAAAGAAACCTTTAAGTGGGCGGACGATGGCGCACAAGTCAAAGTTATCTATGATAGTAAGGGTGAGTTAACAGGGCAAATTTTAACGGACCAAGTAGAGATGGAACGTTTCCGCGTCATTCTCGAGGAGCGTTTATAAATGGCTAAAATTGTTAGAAAGCATCCAAATATCATTGAAGCACCTTTTCCCCGACGTTTAGGTGCGTTTCTGATCGACTTCATCGTGATAGTCATCATTGGTATACTTGCATATATGTCAATTGATGCGATTTATTATCAAACCTCAGCAGGACAAAGAGCCGTCGACAATCTTTTCAGTGTTCGACATCACTCTGGACTTTACTTGACTAACCCAGTCACACAATCTGTTCATCTTCGCGACGGCGATATTACTGATGGCAGTAATGAAACATATTATTTGATGAGCCTTGAATATTTTTATCTTGAAGCGACCAACCCCTTTGATGAATCGCCGCTTTACACCTATGAAAACTCGGCTTATTACGAAGAAAATCTAGATTTTAACTTTTATGTCATGGTTCTCAATAAAGGAAAGAATAATACCCTCTTTAATTTTGTTGAAGAAGATGGTGTTGTGACATCTTTCTCCTTTAAACCCCTCGTGAGTAATGTTGATAGAAACGGGGAATGGAGTCGTTTATATAATCGGGCGATCAAGGATTTAGAAACGTCGAAAGCTTATTTAGAAGCGCGTGTCCCGCATACGAATATCCTTTTTTATGGCGGTGGTGCCGCGCTTGTGATTGGCTCCATTATGCCAAGCCTTGTCCTGCCCTTATTATTTAAAAATGGCCAATCTCTTGGTAAATACATGACAGGACTTGCCTTAGTCGATAAACAAGGCTATCGCGTCAAATCATGGCAAGTTGTCTTACGCTTTATTGTTCTCTCAATCGTCGAACTTGGTGCATCAATTCGCCTCTATGTTATTCCCCTATTTTTAACGAGTGCCGCAGTGACGACCACTCGGGGTGGTAAGGCGATTCATGATTTAATTGCTTCAACCTATGTGGTTGATGCCCGTCAATCGAAAATTTTTAATCATTTTATTGACGAGGAAAAATATT
Source organism: Bacilli bacterium (assembly GCA_035270805.1). Classification (GTDB taxonomy): domain Bacteria; phylum Bacillota_I; class Bacilli_A; order RFN20; family CAG-826; genus DATESG01. The sequence goes on along the minus strand of DATESM010000013.1, from coordinate 4,471 downwards.
TCAGCGAACGGACAACTGAAAAAGAACGAGCGCAAATTACTTACTATCAAATGCCAGAAAAAACAAATAAGTCTAGTAAAAATAGATGATTTATTATGTTATAATACACATGAATTAAAATAGAAATTAAGGAGAATATAAAATGGGAACACCTCATATAAACGCAAAAGATGGCGCATTCGCCAAAACAGTATTGATGCCAGGAGATCCAAAAAGAGCAGAATGGATTGCTAAGAACTTTTTGGTTGATGCTGAGCTTGTCACTGATGTCAGAAATATTTTAGGATATACAGGCTATACGAAAGATGGTAAACGTATTTCAGTCATGGCCAGTGGAATGGGTATTCCAAGTGTTGGTATCTATTCACACGAGCTTTATACACACTATGGGGTTGAAACAATCATTCGGGTTGGGACTTGCGGAACATATCAACCACACATCAAATTATTTGATGTCCTCGTTTGTGCTGGTGCTTGCACCGACTCCAATTGGGCAGGACAATTCGAACTTAATGGCACCTACTCCGCAATCGCCGACTTTGAACTTGCAGATAAAGCCTACCATGCATTGAAAAATAAGGGTTTACCTGTTCATGTTGGCAATATTTTTTCAGCCGATGTTTTTTACGATGAAGATAAAGATATGTGGAAAAAATGGGCAAAACTTGGTGTCATGGGTGTTGAGATGGAAAGCTATGGTCTCTATACCACAGCGGCTCGTTTAGGTAAGAAAGCTCTCTGCCTCCTCTCTGTCACCGATAGTTTCATTGACTTTTCACATAAAGCGACGGTTGAAGAAAGACAAAATGGGCTTGTTAATATGATTAATTTAGCCTTAGAAATTGCCGAATAATTAAATGATGGAACATTCATACTTACTGATCAATATTTACCAAAAACTGTTAATCGCTGCGGTGGCCCTTCTTTTGGCCATCGCCATTTTGGTCTTGATTTGGAAGCTGATTGTTCGCTATCAACTCAAACACAATCTACCAAACGCTTATTTTCGCGTCATCAATAAGGTCGCTCTTTATAAGGACTTTTATCTCATTAACATCTTAAAGTTAAGAATTGATAGCAATCAATATATTACTTATGATCATGTTTTATTTGGTAATAAGTATATCTATGTCATCAGTGATGCTTACTATAATGGCGAACTACGTGGTGAAATTCATGAGCCAAAACTCACTTTGATTGAGAATAAGAATCGTCGCGGAAGAGAAATTGACAATCCCCTTTATACAAATCATTACCGACTAAAAAAACTAGCTCTTGCCACGGGCATCGAGCTTGATATGCTCGTCAATATTGTTGTTGTCAACGATGAGTGCGATTTAACTAAAATTAACAACGATGACTTTACTTTTATTATCAATCGTTGCGATTTTTATCGCCTAATTGATGCAATCGAGTCACGTGAAGTTCGTTTACTTAATCCAAAAGAACTACATGATATTGTTCAAGATATTGACCGCCTTAACCAAAGGAAAAAAAGCAAAAGTTAATGAGTATTACAAATTTAAAACAATATTTTAATGAGGTTAAAGCAACGATAAAGGCGAGCAAGGACCGCTACATATACTTAGCAATCCTTCTGACGCTTTTTGTTACTTTACTCACCTTTGTCTTTGATTACTTTGTGTCAGGTATCATCGTCATCTTGCTCTATGCTGTTGTTGCCCCCTTTTTAATGGCGGTCGCCAGCTACTTTGTCGCCCCAACTAAGGGTGGCGTTGAGCAAAAACAAAAATACTTTTTTCGGCTAGTTAAACAGTTTTATCGCTTAGATTCAATGCGAATCATGATTCCCTTACGAACATTCTTTTTTGCTTTAATCTTTAGCGTTGTCAGTTTTTATTTTACCGTCTTTGTCGCGACTTTTATTGCTAGTAGTGCTAACCCCGCCCTAATTAATCAACTCGAAGAGTTCACCCTCATGATTCAAAATGGGGCTTCTGTTGAGCAGCTAACAACCTACTTTAACGCTAACATTGGACAAATTAATGACTACATTTTTGCCGCAGAATTATATATGATCTTTGCATTTGTTCTGGCCTTTTCCTATATGCTTGTCAAACGCTTTTTCTTTGTTTATATGCACGTCAACTTATTTGACAAATCAAAACTTAAAATAGATCGGCTAAAAGCTAAGTATTTTAACCGTGGGTTCAAAACGAAAATGCGTCAATTTTATTTTCCTAGTGTCGCACCAATTTTTATGCTTGCTAGTGTTCTCTACTTAGCGACGGCTATTTTGTTTTATATCTTCCTTGGCCATCTATTTTCTAATGTTCTCATTTTCATAGCTGCTGCTTCAATTTATGTTATCGTTCTTGCCTCATTTCTCCCCTATCTTTTAACTGTTAATCTTGTCTTGTTTGGCCTCTTTATGGAGATCAACGCGATGGCGATGTATCAAGAATCAATTAATGATATTGATGTTAGTGTCGCCAACCCAAATCTAAGTAATGAAGAAAAAGAACGCTTGTTAGAAATAAAAAAGATACTAGAAATGCAAAAAGTACTCTTTCATGAAAACTTGAAGAAGTCTAATGAAAAAGAAGACGTAAAATCAGACGATCAAAATTAAGCGATGTTACTCAAAATACTAAAGAACGTGTGTAACCACGGTTTTTTAATTACTAAAAAGACTATCGCTCAGATAGTCTTAATGAATCCATGAATAATCGTAATAGTCACTAGAACTGCCGTCAGGAGAACTTGCAAGATTAATTCTTAGCAAATATCGATTGCCTCTGACAAGACGTCTAGACAGTGTTAATGTTCTGACTGAAACGGTTTCGCTATCTTCTTTGGTTACTTGCCCAATAGGTGTGTTAACTAAACTATGATAACTATAGTTTTCGTACAATTGAACAGATTCAATCGTATAACGATTGCCGCCAAATAATTTGGCATCATCATAGATTGCAAAATCAATTTGATCTACGTAGATAATTTCGCTTTCTTCACTTGAAGGTTCTTCACTAATCGGTTCACTAGTTTGTGGGATTTCACTGCTAACAGGATCTTCAGTAGTGAGGGGTTCTTCGCTACTAACAGGATCTTCGGATGTCAACGGTTCCTCGCTGGTTGTTGTATCCTCAACATTAAAGGCGAGGAGAGGAGGCTGTTCAATTTTAGTGACTTCCACAGCATTGATGAGGGAGAATTGTTCATCTTGCAAATAATCGAGCGGATAGGTATAGAACAATTCATTTTTTATTTTTTCATCATGACTATCTACCAATTCATATTCAATACTGCGAATTTTATTGTCGCTGACTTGGACATTGAAGTGATTAATCGTATAGGTGTTATCGTACTGGAAGAAGTTATTAAGTACGAGGGGGAATGCCTCTTCATTCAGGCGATACCAGCCATTAAGATTTTGGTTGTATGTGAAATCAGCTTCATCAAGAGCGGTGATATTGAAAACATGATAGTAGTCGAAGATATCGTCAATAGTTGGGATACCTTCAATGATATCTGTTCGATTATAACGTCCATAATATGAATTGCCAATATAAGTCGAATTAGCAATCAGTTTATCTTTATAATAAACATCATAAGCAGAATCAACGCGGTCAAAATAGTAAGAACTATGTTCAGTCGTAAATAGTAACTGTTTGGTTTTTGTTTTAAATGATAGATCAATAGGGGAAATAGTTGCGACTGTAAAATAGTTACCCAGTTCGTCATTTTGATGATTAGATTGAACGATATAATTAATAAAATTCGTCTCATTTAGTGCAGTTGAAAGACTCTCGTCACTACGAGGTCCTTCGCTTAAAGTTGGGATTTCGCCACAACTGACTACGAGCGAGACAACTGGGATTAAGGCTAATAATTTCTTATTCATAAATTTACCTTATTTATTGTAACACAATATTGAGGAAGACAAATAAAAAAGGACATCGTCAATGATGTCCTGAATAGGAGTAAGAAGAGACTATTTTTTGATAAAACCACGGGCGATTTGTCCGAGACTAACGAGGGCAGCGATAATACTAAGAATGGCGGCAATGATAGAGGTAATTGATAGCTGATAGCCGAGCTCGGCTAGCGAATTAAATAGTGTGCCAATGCCAGTCACTGTATGGAGATTTGTGCTTGAGGGAATAATAAATAATCCAACAGTTGATAAGACAAAACTGACTGTCAGAACAATGGCCAGTATCGAGGCTAACTTATCTTTCTTTAAAATCCCGAGGATAACAATACTAACTGTGAGTAGAAGGGGTAATAAATAGGAAAGAACAAGTAATAAATTAAACTTAATGACAAGATCACCGACAATGCCTGCTTGTCTAAAACCAAAGGCTACTTGTGCCCCAGTGTATTGCCCGATGATGTCACCATCATTATTTTTCAGCACAACTGCATTCAAAAACATGAAAACAAGAAGGCTTAAGGCAATGACAAAAGGAATAAGACTCAAGATTAACTGAGTATTTCTACTTTGTTT
>DATESM010000012.1:0-5256 GCA_035270805.1 Bacilli bacterium | reverse complement strand
GTCCTAAGGTGATGAGAACGTGATAATCCACCGTGACAATATTAAATCCCATCAAAAGATTAGCTTGCGCACTAATTGGATAAGCGGTCCCTTCAAAATAATTAACCTTGTCGCCATAAAGCATGCGGTGGAAGAAACCATAATTAACAAGTGTCGCCATCAGTGAGACAAATAGCAGGAGCGCGATTCCGCCATAGATGAGGAAAATAAAGTTTGTTTTTGATATAACATTTGTCCGGCTAACAAAATAACCAAGGACAAGAAAAGCAATACCACCCACAAAACTCATCAAAAGTGTAAAAAATCCTCTATTTAATAGGCTGATTGACGGACTATATAGATTATCTGCATGTTGGCCAAACACAGGTGAAAAGGCCATGGATAAGAGGTAGATGACGAGTGGAAGAAAAACAAAAATAAAACCTTTCGCCATGTCTTCATTCAATGATTTTAAGAATGTGGGTAAAAGAAGGACTGCCAGAATAAAGGCGATTAGCCTATAGGCATTTCCTAGGTCTCCAAGATTGAAGGCGAGAAGAAACATCAGCTCAACGACAAGAAAGAGTGATATAGGTACAATCTTGTTTTTATATGTCTCATTATTGAGTAGTTTATTAATCACCAGTAGCACCCCTTTTCAACTGTATGGTAACCGGTAGGCTTATCTTTAGGCCTTATCCAGTCTTTGTTTATATGTTTTTTGACGTATTCTCTCTGTTCCCATCTCTTACCGATGATGCCAAATAAAAGCTGGGTCGCACCACCTGTTTGAATGGCTTGTTTATTGAGCGATTTAACATAAAGACATAAGGGTGTACCATAGGCGCCCGCGCCAATCAGCGCTACATCAAAGTCATGCTTTAATATTTCCACTTTCATATAATCAAGGGCTTCAAACCAGTTTCCAAAGCGACTGTCGTCTTGGTCCGCAATTGTTTGTACCGCTTTAATCGTAATGAGTTCAAATTGGGGTAAAATACCTGGGTTATTTGGAAACAAGCGTTCACGTTTTTTATATTGCTCTTCGATTTGATCGGCAAATGGTGATATGACCAGGACCTTCCTCCCCTTTAATAAATGTGACCACTGCCCAAGCAAGGGGTCTAGTGCCCAATTTTGCACTGGCTGAGCATTGTAGGCAAAATTTCGATAAAAATAATGTTCCATATGAATGCCACTAATGCCAAGAATGTCAGCTTCAGGTAAATGATTAAACATATATTTAGAATAATAAGATAAGTTGTCTTGACTCGTAGGAAAAAACCCGGCGTTTTTTTTCATTGAAACGACAACACTTTCTTTAAATGAAGTGGCAAAGCCCAGGCGAATTTTCTCAAAATTATTGAGACAAGAAAGTTCAACCGCGCCAAAGCGAATAGCAGCGAACGGTTGATTGGTCTTGAGGGCATCAAAAATAAGACCCGAACTCTTTTGCATCGTGATTTGTTTAATTTCACCAATTTGATCTGTTTTTGGTTTAATGCGAAAGAGTTTGTACTTAAGTACAGTAGGCGCACTTTTAAGAAAGTCGATGATATACGAAATTCGTGAACGTTTTCTTTTCATAACTATTTAATATTATACATTAAAAGCTTTCTTGTAACATAACTTGCGATGGCAAGGCCAAAAGCCGGCGGAACAAAGGGTGAGCTCGAAGGCGTTTTTCCGCTTGTTTTTTTAGGAGCTTCCTCACTCGTGACAACACTCAATTTTTCGATATTGTTTTTACGTAAATGAGCACGAATTACCTTAGCAAGAGGATCATAACTCGTTTTAAAAATATCAGTAATATAAACCGCTGTTGGATCTAAACGATTTCCTGCTCCCATTGAGGATATGAGTGGCAGATTTTGATGATAGCAGTATTCAATTAAGGCAATTTTATCCTTGACTGAATCGATAGCATCAACAATAAAATCATAATTATTCAGGCCAAAATTTCCTAGCGTTTCTCGTGTTAATTCACCATTAATCGCGTTGATATCAAGCAGGGGATTAATATCTAAAAGTCTCGATTTTAATACATCTACCTTGACCTTTCCGATCGCGGAAACAAGGGCCACAACTTGACGATTGATGTTGGTTTCATCAACGATGTCGCGATCAACAATTGTGATATGTCCAATGCCAGATCTCACAAGACTTTCAGCGGCTTGACCACCAACACCACCAACACCAAAAACAATGACTCTCTTATCACGAAGAACATGAATTGAATCCTGCCCAACAAGCATTTCAAATCGTTGCGTTAACTTATTTGCCATGAATAAACTTTCTTATAGCGGGATACACTATTTCAGGGGCGTAGCGCATTGACTCACAGTGTGTCGCGTTATCAACCTTGACGAACTGTTTGGGGGCACTACAAGCTTTGTAGTTTTTAACACTCATGTTATAAGGAACAAACTCGTCACTAGTACCATGGATAAACAAGACTGGAATCCGTGTATTTTTCTTTACTTCCTTGGTAACTGTTGTCTCATTCATTGAAAATTTCGCAAATATTTTACAATATGTATTGATGCCAAAAAAGAGAATTTTGGGTTTGAATTTCACCACTTTTTTGCCGGTATGAAGTGCAATACCACTTGGTCGACTATAACCAGAATCGGCAATAATACCTTTGACTGAAGGAGGAAGACCGAAAAGGCCACTCGTTAGTAAAACCGTTGCCGCTCCCATGGAAATACCACTAAGATAAATATCTTTTTTCCCTTTAAAACGTTGGTCCAAGTAAAATATCCATTCCCTTATGTCGTAGCGCTCACGCAAGCCAAAAGTTGTATAGGCACCGCCGCTTTGACCGCAGCCTCGTTGATCAACAATTAAAAGATTAGTGCCCAATTGTTCATACAAGTCATTTTGTACGCCAATATCATTGAAACCACTCGAATAGTAACCATGGACAAAGATAATGATTTTGTTGCTTTTTTTATGCTCATAAAAGTAACCATGTAATTTGGTATCAATGTTAGTAATTTCGATATCTTCATGTTTTTTTCGCATGTATTTTTGTTTGATTTGATCCATCGAGCCTAAATATCTTGCCCATCTTAAACCAAATAATTGTCCATATAGAATCTCGCGATTAATACGAAAACGACTGAAAACAAGGCCGAATGTCACATTGACAATTGTAAAATAGGTTGAAATCAGAATAACAACAAGTGCAGCAATAACAATGACGATAATTTTCCAAGGTTCCATGAATTGATTATAACAAAAAGTCAGGACTAATCGTTGTGTAAACTATCAAACATGGCTAAATAATAGAGCAAAGCATTAACGGTTTTATTCCAAAAGGAATACAATACTAAGCCGAAAGACAAATTTGGAGGAGATTATGGCAAAAATACTGATTGTTGGTGGTGTCGCGGGTGGCGCAACGGTAGCAACGCGATTAAGAAGATTAAGTGAGACTGATGAAATCATCATGTTTGAACGTGATGAATACATCTCGTTTGCAAACTGTGGCTTGCCCTACTATTTAGGCGGCGTGATTCAGTCACGTGATCGTTTGATTGTTGAGACAATTCAAGGGCTGAAAGAAAAGTTTAATATTGATATCCGTAACTTTTCAGAAGTAATTGAAATTGACCGTGTCAATAAACTGATTAAAGTCAAGAAAGTACAAACTGGCGAAATTTATGAGGAAAGCTTTGATAAACTCGTTCTCTCTCCCGGGGCAAAACCTATACGGATTCCGACCCCCGGCTTAGAAGATGCCGATAATGTTTTCACGCTGAGAAACATTCCTGACACAGACAAAATTAGGAACTTCATTGATGAGAAAAAGCCCAAAAGTGCAGCGATCATCGGTGGTGGTTTTATTGGTGTAGAAATGGCGGAAAACTTTATTGATGAGGGAATGAATGTAACCATTATTGACCTCGCCAATCAACTTCTAGCCCCTCTTGATTTTGAAATGGCGAAGCTGGCTCAAAATCAAATGGAAGATAACGGTGTCAACTTTGAATTAGAAACTGTTGTCAGCGAATTCCAAAATCAAGGTCATCACCTCATCTTAAAAAATGGTAAAACCCTTGATGTTGATCTCGTAATTCTTGCCATTGGCGTTAAACCCGAAAGCAACTTAGCACTGACTTCTGGTCTCAAACTAGGGCCTCGTGGTCACATCATCACAACGAAAACACTTCAAACAATCGATGAAAAAACAGGTCAAGTGTGCCCCAACGTTTACGCGATTGGTGATGCCATCGAAGTCTATGACTACATTGATGATTCAAAAACAGCGATTGCCCTAGCTTGGCCTGCCAATCGCCAAGGTCGCCTTGTCGCTGATCATATCCATGGCTACAACGTCTCTTATAAAGGATCTCTTGGTTCATCTGTTGTTAAAATATTTGATTATATTGCTGCTTCAACCGGTAATAATGAAAAAACTCTTAAAAGAAAGAACACAGCTTATGAAGTGTCTTATGTCACCCGTGGTAACCATGCTGGCTACTACCCAGATGCCCAAGAGATGGTCATTAAGGTCATCTTTGATAAGGAAAGTGGAAAGCTGTTCGGCGCCCAAGCCTTCGGCCATGCTGGAACTGAGAAACGCATTGATGTCATTGCAACTGCAATTAAGGGCGGCTTAACAATCGATGATTTATCTGATCTTGAATTATGTTACGCCCCACCATTCTCTAGCGCTAAAGACCCCGTCAATATCGCTGGTTATGCTGCTAGTAATGTTAAAGCCGATATCTACAAAACTGTCCGTTATGACGAAATCGATAACATTATTAAACAAGGTGGTCTCGTGATTGATGCCAGAACAAAATTGGAATATGACATTCACCATATCGAGGGTGCAATCAATATTCCTCAAGTTGAGATGAGAAATCGCCTCAATGAATTACCTGAAGATAAAAACCACGCTATTTACCTCTACTGCAATATTGGTCACACGGGTTATCTCGCCGTTCAAATTCTCAGGGGTCACGGTTACACAAATATTTACAATCTTGCTGGTGGTATAAAAATGTATAGTGCAGTCTACCAATACTCACGAACAGACAAATTACCAGAATTCCATAATCCTGAAGAAAGAAAGGTCGAAGCGATGAATAGAGAAACTAAAAAATTAAAAGTCGATGCCTGTGGCCTCCAATGTCCTGGTCCAATCATGGAAACATTCAAGGCAATGCAAACCATGACTGAAGGTGACATGCTAGAAGTTGAAGCCACTGATAGTGGGTTCCAACGTGATGTTGAAAAATGGACAAGAAGCACGGGAAATACCCT
>DATESM010000011.1:0-5099 GCA_035270805.1 Bacilli bacterium | reverse complement strand
AACCGCGGGTAAGCACTTTATCCGCGCACTTGATCAAAGAATCAGAGAAGGTCATTCAGTCCTTATTTATCCTGAAGCACATATTTGGCCCTATTATACGGGTATTCGGCCCTTTGAAGATCATAGTTTCAAATACCCACTCAAACAGGATACCCCTACGTTCGTCTTTACGACCACTTATCAAAAAAAGGTGAAAAGAGGATATCGCATCATCATGTATGTTGATGGTCCCTATTACGCGCCTCTTAATCTTGACAGAAAACAACGCCAGAGTTATTTACACGACCAAGTCATCACTGTGATGAGACAGCGCTCGGCGACTTCAAATTTCAATAAATTTAATTATCAACTAAAGGAGACACTATGAACATCGTCTATGCCGGCAATAAAAACGTCTTCGATGGCTTGCTCATTTCACTCCTCTCGTTGATTGAAGTCAATCAACAGGCCCTTAGAGTTTATGTTCTGACGATGGATTTACAAGAACTTGACAAGGATTATATCGCGATTCCTCAATCCGATCTCACCTTTATAGAGAATCAATTAAAGCGTGTCAATCAGGATAGTCGGATAATTCGTGTTGACGTCAAAGAGACGTTTCAAACCTACCTTGGACAATCAAAAAATCTTGTGAATCGCTATACACCCTATGCGCTCTTAAGATTATTGCTCGATAGGGTGAGTATCATCCCGGATAAAGTTCTCTACTTAGACACCGATACTGTTATTAATAAGTCAATAACGGGTCTTTATAACACCGATATCGCGCAATATGAGTACGCCGCTGTTAAAGATCGTTATGGCCGCTTCTTCTTTAATCCTTTCTATTGTAATACAGGTGTTCTGCTCCTGAATATGGCGATGATTAGAAAAACAAATCTCTTCAAAAAAGTTGTAGACCTACTTAACACAAAGAAAGTCTTTCTCAGCGATCAAACTGGCATCAATAAAATGACAAAGAGAAAAAAAATATTATCTCGTAAATTCAATGAGCAAAAAAATGTCCGTCAGGATACTGTCATTCGCCACTTCAGCATGCAGTTTCGCCTCTTTCCTAAATTCCATTTTGTCAATATAAAACCATGGCACATCGATAAAGTGCACGATATGTATCACTGCCATGAGTTTGATCATATTTTAACTAAATACCAAACATTAAAAACACTAAAGGAACTTCAGTAAATGAACAAAAAACAAATTCCAATCTTCTTCGCTTGCGATGATAACTACATCCCATTTCTCGGGGTGGCACTCTCTTCTCTTAAAGAAAATGCGAGTCGTGACTACGATTATCGCATTATCGTCCTCAATGAAGGATTAAAAAAAGAAAACAAAACGAGAATCTCACGACTTGAGGACGATCATTTAAAAATCGAATATTTCGATATTAGTCCCACCATCAACAAATTACGGGAGGCCCTTTCTCTTCGTCTTAGAGACTATTATAGCGTCGCTATTTACTACCGGATGTTTATCCCTACACTATTTCCTGAACTAGATAAGGCAATTTATCTCGATGGTGATATCGTTGTTCTTGGCGACATTTCGGAGTTTTACAACACCAATATCGATGGTAAACTCGTCGCCGCAATTAACGACCGACTCGTGCTAGACACACCAGAATTTGTTCGTTATGTCGAGGATGGCGTTGGAATTAGTGCCAAGGAATACTTTAATTCGGGTGTCCTCGTCATGAATCTTGATGAATTTAGAAAACAAGACATCGAAAGTCAATTTCTCCATCTCTTACTAGAATATAACTTTGATAGCGTTTGTCCTGATCAAGATTATCTCAATGTCCTTTGCCGTCATGCCAAAGTTATGCTGCCTATCGGATGGAACAAAATGCCACTTCCTGATGCGACTTTTGATCACGCTACGCTCAAACTGTGCCATTACAACTCATTTGAAAAACCATGGCGCCATGATCAAGTCCTCTTTGGTGATTTCTTCTGGGAAAATGCTGCAAAAACTGAATTTTATGAAGAACTAAAGGCGATGAAGGATAGTTACACCAGCCAAGATGGCGAGGATGAGATGAAGGCGATTCAAAGTCTAGTTGGCAATGCTGTCCGTATATCCAAACACGAAAAGGTTACTTTCAAAAAAGTACTCGCGCTTTAGCCATGTTAACGCCAGAAGTAAAATCAAATATTGCACGTGCGCTTGAACTAGGCGAGCACAGCCACAAGGTCATGATGGGCGATCACGTCGTCACGACTTTTGAGCGCGAGCGCTATATATTACCCTATGACATTACAAAGCGGAAGTGGACGAGTAAAATCAATCGAACGGTTGCGACAACGATCGTCAATAGCATCACTAAAAAAATCAATAAGACAACGCGAATCGTCGGACTTGAAAATTTAGATAGTTTTGATGGAGGCAGCGCAATTATTACTTGCAACCACTTCTCACCCGTTGATTCCACCATTGTTCGTTACTTAACCAATCGCATTGGTAAGAAACGTCAACTGTCCATTGTTGTTGCCGAGTCTAATGTATTTATGAAAGGAAAGTTAGGCTGGTTACTTAAAAATGTCAATACAATGCCATTTAGCCACGATCTTTCCTACCTTGAACATAACTTCAACCCTGCCTTTAAAAAACGCTTGGCGCAAAATCATGTCATCCTTTTCTATCCAGAACAAGAAATGTGGCCCGGCTACACTAAACCTCGTCATCTTAAACCTGGGGCTTATCATTATGCCTGTAAATATGAGGTACCGATTATTCCCACCTTTATTACGATGGAAAAGATTGATAGCGATATTCACTATACAATTCATGTCTTCCCACTCATTTACTGCAATCCTAGTCTTTCTTTGAAGGAAAACAAGGAGAGGATGATGGCGCTAGATTATGACTATAAAAAAAGTTGTTACGAAAGAGTGTATAAAAAAAGACTCACTTATGATTTCAGTGAGTCTGATCTGATTTTCTAAAGAGAACTTACGGGTTCTTTTTATATCGCTTTAATAAGGGAATGGCTGTGAGAATACCCGGTAGACATAAACTAAAGAGAAATAAATAGATACTTATACCTAGTTTACCAGCGTAACTGAGAGTATTGATAGGACCACGCAATAGTCTGATAAGAAATAATTCAAAACCACTCATCAGGGCAAAGGCGATGATCATCACAATCCCTAAACTGTAACGTCGATCATAGAAAATGACAATCAGGAGGGCAACAAGAAGGAAAAATTTGACAAAGATGTTAATCAGTATCAACGATGAGCCAAAACTATATAACTTACGATTGTCTTTTTCCATTTTGCTTACAACTTTGTGATTCTTTGATATAAATCAGGCCGGCGATCGCGAAAAACACCCCAACTAATACGTTGATCATTGATGTTTTGTAAATCAAATTCAAAGGTGATAAACCCCTCACTACGCCGATCCATGCTTGCAACCATATTACCATATTGATCAGCAATAAATGATGAGCCAAAGAATGTCATTGCCGATCCCTTTTCCTTTTCAACTCCGACACGATTAGAGGCTACAACCGGAATGATATTAGCCGCGGCATGACCACACATGACATGTTGCCAATGATCTTTACTATCCTTATCAAGGACGGGTTCACTACCAATCGCGGTCGGATAAAGAATGATTTCCGCGCCTTGTAGAGCGAGGATCCGGGCTACTTCAGGGAACCATTGATCCCAACAAATACCAATGCCCACTTTGCCATATTTCGTCGCAAATACTTTAAAATCATCATCGCCCGGGCTAAAGTAAAATTTTTCCTCATAACATTGTCCTGTTGGGATGTGAGCTTTGCGATATTTGCCAAGTATTGTCCCATCAGCATCAACCATAGCCAGTGAATTAAAGAAAACATTCCCATCTTTTTCAAAAAAAGAAATAGGTAAAACGACATCTAGTTCTTGGGCTATTTTTTGAAAGCGAGCGATTAATTGAGAGTGAGGATATTCCTCTGCTAATTTGAAATAGTCATAGTTTTCAATTTGACAAAAGTAAGGAGTTTTAAATAATTCTTGTAAAAGAATAATTTTAGCACCAGCCTGCGCGGCCTTCCTCACCATTTGTTCTGCTTTAATTAAATTATCTTCAATATTCCAACTAATACTCATTTGCGTTGCCGCGACTTTAACGATCATTTTCTTCCTCCTTTAAGGCAGGGATTTGCATGGTAATACAGTGGATATTGCCCCCACCAAGCAATATTTCACGACTATCGACTTGAACAACTTTTTTATCTGGATATAACTTTTTGAATAAACTAAGGGCCTTTTTATCTTCTTTGACACCAAAGCGGGGTAGGATGATAAAGTCATGTCCTTGGTAGTAATTGACATAACTCCCCGCTAAAAAGTCATTTTCTTGACGAGGTTTAGCATTTTTTTGTGTTTTTTTGATGCCTTTTGCCTCTTCTTTAGTCATATAAAGAGGAGCAGGCAGTGGAACCTTAACAATACTGAGACGGTTGCCCTGGGCATCTTTTTCCTTCTTTAAGACGTTATAGGCATCACGGCAGTAGTGATATTGTTTCGTTGTTTTATCATCAGTCCAGGCTAGAGCGACTACGCCAGGGCGAACAAAACAAGCCATATTGTCTATATGCTCGTTTGTCTCATCGCCATCAATCCCGTGCTTAAGCCAAATAACTTTATCGACATTGAAGTAAGTTTTGAGGCGTTCTTCAATTTCTTGTTTGGAAAAATGAGGATTGCGGCCATCACTAAGTAAACAGGCTTCCGTTGTCATTAACGTCCCTTGTCCATCGACATGAATAGATCCGCCTTCAAGGACAAAATTATCAAGATAATAACTATCAACCTTTAATTTTGTGGCAATTTTTTTAGCAAGTGAATCATCGTCTTGATAATCATTATAGAGGCCATCAAAACTACCACCCCAGGCATTAAAACGGAAATCAACGGCGCGGATGCTGTTGTGCTCTTTGGTGACAAAAATTGGCATATTATCACGAGCCCATGCATCATTATATTTAATTTTGATGAGTGAAACATTCTCAAGAGATTCATAATCAGCGACGACACTATCATAGATTGAAGGATGAACACCGACAATCACTTTTTCAAACTCCGAAATCGCAGTGATTA
>DATESM010000010.1:0-2008 GCA_035270805.1 Bacilli bacterium | reverse complement strand
TTATTTATATATAATAAATAATACACTAGTAGAATAATTCATTGAGGCATTGAAAAATAAATGTATAAGTTAAACCAAAAAAAGACACCTTACCTTACAGCACTAAAAAAATATTTAAGTGAAGGTATATCACCTTTTGATGTACCTGGTCACCATATGGGAAACACCCCAAATAAGCTCAAGGATTTTCTTGGCAAACGTGTATTTGAAGCTGATATCAATGCCCCAATTGGTCTTGATAATCTAGCCAATCCCACTGGTGTAATCAAAGATACTTGTGACCTCATGGCAGATGCCACAGGAGCTGATCATGCATTTTTATTGATTAATGGCACAAGTAGTGGGATTATCGCTTCAATTCTTGCAAGTGTCAATGCTGATGAAAAGATCATTCTTCCACGTAATGTTCATAAATCAATTTTAAGCGCACTTGTACTATCAGGTGCGGTTCCCATTTTTGTTAATCCACAAATTGACTCACAACTAGAAATTGCTAACCAGCCAAGTTTTGACGACTACAAGAAAGCAATCATCCGTTATCCAAGCGCAAAAGCTGTCTTTGTTATCAACCCCACCTATTTTGGGGCAATTGGTGATTTAGAAAAAATTGTCGACTTTGCCCATCAACATAATATGATTGTCATTGTTGATGAAGCCCATGGCGCACATTATTACTTTTCCTCGACAGGGCCGAAAAGTGCGATGGAGTGTGGTGCAGATATCACAAGCGTTAGTATGCATAAAACAGGTGGATCACTGACTCAGTCAAGTGTACTTTTGATTAAAGAAGAACGCGTAAAAATCACGAGTATTCAAAAAGCGCTTAACATTCTTAATACAACAAGTCCGAGTACCTTATTACTTGCCTCCCTTGACACCGCAAGACATTATATGGCTAATTATGGCGAGGCTGCATTAGAAAAAACGGTTCAACTAGCTAAATATGCTTTTGATCGGATTGGCAAAATCCCTGGCTTTGTGCCACGGGGAAAAAAATACTTTCTCCAACGGGGATGTTATGATTATGACAAGACTAAACTTGTGATCGAACTTGATAAACTTGATTTGACAGGCCACGAGGTCTATCAACTACTTAAAACAAAGTATCATATACAACTTGAATTAGCGGAGGCCTATACACTGCTTGGTATCATAGCGATAGGAACAAAGAAGAAGCATATAGACAATTTAATTGTTGCGCTCAAAGATATCAGCAAAACGCATTATCATAAAAATTGGAAGTATCCAAATCGCAACTATAATATCACCTTCCCCTTTGCGATGGTCAAACCACGGACAGCCTATCATGCACCGAGCATTAAGGTCCACTTCACCGAGGCGCTTGGCATGATTTCTAAGGAATCAATTATGATTTACCCTCCAGGTATCCCCCTGATTATTCCCGGCGAAGTTTTTACTAAGGAAGTCATTGAACGTCTAACAACCTATCGGAAGACGGGGGTGACGATTTTGAGTGACTATAAAGATGGTTTTGTTAACGTCATCGATAGCGATAAATGGAAACAAAACGCTATTTATCGTCGTAAAATTGATGATTTTATCAGCAAACGAAAAACAACACCACGTATTGATGGCTATCAAATGCCTTTTGAAGGTGATAAACACTATGCAACGCTCATGCTACTTCCTTTTAGGAAAGACACATGGCGCTTAGGGACAAAGCCGGCTCAAGAAGCGTTTAAACAAGTAATCACTGCGATTTCGGAGTTTGAAAAAGTGATTGTCGGTGTTCATCCTTCAATCTATGATAGTGTCGTCGCTGAATATGAATCCCTTGAGAATGTATCACTCATCAAAATTAAATATAATGATGCATGGGCACGTGATAATATGCCGATTTTTGTCACCAAAGAGCATAACAGCATCCGCGCCGTTGATTTCCGTTTCAATGCCTGGGGTGGCAGTTTTGATGGCCTCTATAATGATTATCAAGACGATGATTCACTTGCTAAAAAAATTGCCACAAAATTAAAGGTTGATAGTTATT
>DATESM010000009.1:0-15409 GCA_035270805.1 Bacilli bacterium | reverse complement strand
TTATTGTATAATATTAAAGAAGGTAGACATGAAAACTAAAAAACTCGATCAATATCAGCCAAAGTCTTTGAAAAAGTATTTTATTACCATTGTTGCATTACTAGCAGTCATTGGCTTTTTTAATCGTTCAATTGGCTCATTTGTTACTTACACTTTTTATTATTTATTTGGCACTGCAACACCTCTGTTTTTTGCTTTTGTCGTCCTCGGTTGTTTTATTTTCTATAATCGCGTGAGTGTTAAGCAACGCCGTTTTTATTTTCTTATATCATCTTTTTTCATGCTTGTTATTGCTCTTTCTTCTCTTTTATATCAATATTCATTTCCACGTGGAGGATTTGAAGTCTTTAACCCATCGCTGGTCAGATTAAGCAATTATTTGGACTTTTATCAAAACCCAAATCATCTATTCACCCAAATTCATGGTGGCGTTATTGGTGGATTCATTTATGCGGGTCTTTACACTCTGGGTGGACGACCTTTTGCACTCATCATCATTCTTATGATATTGTTTGTTGCCCTCATTTTTGCTTCATGGCCATTGCTCGTCAGTATTTATACCCATATTAGAGTTTATATTCTAACGGTTCAACATCGTAATAAGGTTATTCGGGACGCGCGACAAGTACCTGTTGAACAAACAATTTCGCCACTACGGCAAGAATTACCACCCATTAGTAACGAAACTGAAAAATCCCATGATATAAACTATTTTGGCAATCAACTAGAAGCAAGTAGTGTTAAACGGGCTGTTTTTGGCGGGGAAGCAAGCCAAGACTCCTTTAGTTTTAGTCCTGTTGTTGTTGACATAAGTAAGGCAAGCCGCAGTCACACACAAGATATTGATGCTGATGAAATTTTGAAACATTTAGATACACCACTTAATCAGATAGAGCCTGAGCTAGACATTGAAGAACAACAAGAACAAAGCAATGTAGAGATACCGCACAGTGAGAACAATGATCCACATGAGGAAATTGAACATTCGCAAGTTCTCAATCAAATGATTCAACAAGAATCAATTTTTGCACTTGAAGAAGTTGAGACCGAAATGGAAACACCTGTTTTGGAACCCGATACGATCCAAGAACCTGTTGAGGAGTTAAAGGTTTCAACTGTTGATTCTTCGAAAAAAATATCTGAGGTTCTTCCACCAGTCTTAGAAGTTAAAAAGGTCAAAAGCGACATTGTTAAAGAAACTAAACTCAATTATGTTTACCCAAGTCTCGCGCTTTTGAATGGTTACACACCAGAAGATGAGATGCAAATTAACAATCAGGCTGCTGAAACAAAAATGAGCATCATCAATGCAACTTTTAACAGTTTTAACCTTGGTGCGCAGGCCATATCATATACGATTGGCCCTAGCATTACACGTTTTGATATTAAAATGGACGAAGATAAGAGTGTGACAACTTTATCACGCTATATCAATGACATCAATATTCGGCTTAAAGGTCAACCTGGTCGATTTGAAGAAATTGTCAGTGGCCGTGTTACAAGTGGGTTCGAAGTCCCCAATGAAAAGAAAGTACCTGTAACGCTTAAAGATTGTATTCATGAACTGCCTAAAGGTGATAAATATAACTTTGCTGTTCCATTTGGCAAAAACATTGACGGACGTGTCATTTGGGGATTGTTGGATGAATTCCCACATCTACTTGTTGCGGGTTCAACCGGAAGTGGGAAGTCAGTCTTTGTACATTCAGTGCTTGTCACCTTGTTAATGCGGACAACACCTGAGGAAATGAAACTGTTAATTATTGATCCTAAACGGGTGGAAATGAACAAGTATAAAGAAATTCCTCACCTCCTTTGTCCTATCGTTAAAGAACCTAAGGAAGCGCGAGTGGCGATTGAAAAACTCGTCGAAGAAATGAATCAACGCTATCGTTTGTTTGAAGAGGCAAGTGCTAACAAAATTAGTGAATATAATTCACTAGCAAAACGTAGTGGAGAAAAAATACTACCACGTATTGTTGTGGTTATTGATGAATATGCCGACTTGATTGAAAATGAAAAAGATATTTCCACCTATGTTCTCAGTCTCGCACAAAAATCACGTGCGGCTGGCATTCACATTTTAGTGGCGACCCAAAGACCTTCGAGCACAGTGATTACGGGGCAGATTAAGGCTAATCTACCCACGCGTGTAGCGTTGATGACCGCGAGTGCCATTGATAGCACAGTCATTCTAGGTCAAGGCGGAGCTGAACAATTGTTAGGTTATGGCGATATGTTGGTTGATTGTACCCAAATCTCTCGTCAAGGGTTCACTCGAATCCAGGGAGCCTATGTTGATAATGATGAAATAAGGGCTGTGACAGACTATTTACGCGAAAACTATCAACCTGACTATGTTCGAGAGTTTCTTGATCTTAGTGAGCGTGGCAATAATGGCTTTGTAGCCGGAACGCCGAGTGCGTATAAAGACGATTTATATGAAGATGTTAAGCAGTATGTTCTCACACTAGACACGATTTCCATCAATCGCATTCAAACTAACTTCAATATGTCTTACAATCGCGCAAAAATGATTTATGATATGCTAATGAGTGAAGGGGTTATCGCCCCACCTGACGCCGCAAATTCGAGTCGGGGAGCTGTGGTCATTCATGATTATGAATTATCGCCAGAAGAGATTAGAATCGACAATAATGATTATTAGGAGGAATTATGGCGCTAGGAATTGATATTGTTTTTATCCCACGTTTCTATGGCAAGGAAAAACTTGCCAAACGCATACTTTCTAGTGAAGAGTATGCCATCTATGAACATCGTCTCAATAAAGAAGAGTTTCTTGCGGGACGCTTCGCTGCCAAAGAAGCCTTTTTAAAGGCCTATCGAAATGGTATTGGCCGTATATCTTTCACTAGTATCTCTATTGTGTATGGTGAAGATGGTCGTCCTGTTTTGATGTACAATGAACAGTTTTACAATGTGTCAATTTCCCATGATGGTGACTATGCCGTCGCTGTTGTAGAGGTCAAAGAATAATATGATTGGTCAATTTAGCGCTAGCCTCATTTCCTATCGTCGTATTCGCATTGTTTTGAATAATGATAAATACCGTGAAGACGAACCAGAAATTGTTTTATATGGTAATGAAAAACCAATCAAATTTTCGATTTCTAATAAGGTTTTTCATTTCAAAACGAACATTTACGAACTTGATTTAGAAAAAGACTTTGAATTTGGACTTTTTTATCGTGTTTATATTAAACATTATGGTTTCGCTCCGCTTAATGTAAGTATGGCCACCAGTTTTCCTCAATTTGATGAACTGTTTTATTATGATGGGAATGATTTAGGCGCTTATTACACAAAAGGTGCGACAACATTCAAATTATGGGCGCCATTAGCCAGTCGTGTTGTCTTAAAGTATAGTCGTCTCAAAAGTGAAAAATGGCAATTTGCCATGCTTGAAAGAGGACAAAAAGGTGTTTTCTCACTCGTCTTAGAAGGCAATTTTGAGAAATATCGGTACCGTTATCTGGTCCTCAATAATGGCATGGAACACGAAACCATTGATCCTTATGCATTTGGTTCAACGCCAAATGGTCTTGATAGTGTTGTTGTCAATTTTAATCATTTTAAAATTGATTTTCATGACGATGAGTTACCACGTCTCACGAGCCCTACGGAAATGATTATCTATGAAACTAGTGTTCGAGATATGACCAATGATGATCGGACCAATATCAAACATAAAGCAACATTTTATGGCATGATTGAAGAGAAAAGACATACAAAAAAAGGTGTAAAAGCCGGCTTTGATTATATTAAAGAATTAGGGATTACACATTTACAGTTATTACCGATTTATGACTTTAAAACAGTCGATGAAACTGATAAGTGGAAAGAGTATAACTGGGGCTATGACCCACAACAGTATTTCGTCCCCGAAGGCAGTTATGCCCGTGACATTTATGATCCTTACTCGCGCATTAAAGACTTAATGCTATTGGTATCAAAATATCATCAACATGGCATACGAATTAGCATGGATGTCGTCTTCAACCATGTTTATGAATTTGCGACATCGAGTTTTGAAGCGGTTGTTCCTAACTTTTATTTCCGCAAAGATGAACAAGGTAAGATTGTTCAAGGCAGCGGGTGTGGAAACGATTTAGCGACTGAAAGACCGATGGTTAGAAAACTCATCGTCGATTCTGCTTTATTCTTCATAAAAAACTATCACATTGATGCCTTTAGATTTGACCTTGTAGGTCTCATTGATCAAAAGACTATCAAGCAAATTGCCGATAAAGCCAAACTTATCCGCCCAGATTTTATGATGTATGGTGAGGGGTGGAATATGCACACGGCGTATCCAATGAATCAACTGACCAATATGAATAACGCTTTTGATATCGACTATATAAGCTTCTTCAATGATTCGTTTAGAGAAATCGTTAAAGGCGGATCGTTTGAAAGTTCAATCAGCGAAAAAGGCTATATGCTAGGTAATGCAGCCTATCGCGATGGGTTCAAGTTTTCGCTTAAAGGTAGTGTGACTAATCATACGTTTACGCCTAAATTTAAGGGAGCATGGCAATCAATTAACTATGTTGAATGTCACGATAATGGCACTTTAGTTGATAAATTAATTGCCGCGGAACCTGAAAGTGATACGGCCACGCACTTAAAGCGAATTCAAGCAATTAACGCCGCGCTGATACTCTCGTTTGGTGTCCCATTCTTCCATCGCGGCCAAGAACTCGGTCTATCAAAATATGGAGATATGAATTCCTACCGCAGTAGCGATAAGGTCAACCAATTCGCCTATACACTTGTCGGAAAACGGCCAGAAATGGTCGACTACTTTAAGGACTTGATCCGGATGCGCAAGGATTGTCGCTTCCTCCATGAAACACGTCCTCAAATCATTGAGGAAAGTGTTGAATTTGAAGACTTGGATGATGGTAACCTCCATATCAAGTATCTCAATACGAGTGAAAATTCTCCCTATCGCACATTCGAAGTATACATTAATATCACAAATAGCCCAGTTTTCTTAAAACTTGAACAACCACTCAAAGTGATTTTGAATCAAACAGGATATATTGAAGGCAAAACCGACGAATATGTCCAAAATATTATGGTTCCAAAATTAGCCTTAATCGTTGTTGGCTTAAGAAACGAAGACAAGGGCAGCCTCAGTATCTAGTTTAAATCTACTTAGTGTAATTGATAACAAAGGAGGTATTAATTATGCTAAGTGTCGTTACGCTGATTGGTCTCACCGGTCCAAAGACCGAGGACGAAATCCGGACAGTCGAAGTGACTCGTGCTTATTGTGAAGATATGCACAAGCCACATGTCGATACGATTGCTGTGATATTATGGTCACGTGATAGAAGTTCACCTTTCTATAGTGTCCCAGCCGGTAATTTAGTGACAATTAAAGGACGATTAGAAGTCATCAATTGTCACTTATACGTCATCGCTGAACAAGTTAATTTTATATAAGAAAAGAGAAGTTATGATAAAGTATGTAGCTTGGATATTACGCCTCATCTTCCCATTCCTAAGGTATTACCCATGGATTTTACGTGTGTCACGAAATCCCCAAAAATATTCACTCGCCTACCGCTATAACATGGTCAGACTCATTGCCATTAAGTTTTTACAAATTGCTCGTGTTGATGTCAACGTTAAAAATCTTCCGCATTATAAACCGGGACAACGCTATTATATCGTTGGTAATCACGTTAGTTTTCTTGATCCGGTTGTGGTTGTGGCTACACATGAAAGTCCTATTACTTTTGCAAGTAAAATCGAAGCGGCAAAATTCCCCATTGTTGGACGCATTTTGAAAATATTAGACTGTGTATTTCTTGAAAGAGGCAATTTAAAACAAGAAATTTCAATGATGCAAACGATTAAAAAATCGCTGGTTCAAGGTGATAGAAGTTGGGCCATTTTCCCTGAAGGCACGCGTAATAAAGACTATTTTCGCGAACTAGGTGAATTTAAAGGTGGGAGTTTTAAACTCCCGGTCGCCACAAATACGACCATTCTTCCGATTGCGATTTGGGGGACACAAACCATTCTTCCAACCCGAGTTTTCTGGCGTCGATATCCAGTCTACATACATTATTTACCAGCTCTTGATGTATCGCCTTTTGATGGCAATACGATTAAAATAGCTGAGCACACGCGCGCTTTAATTCAAAATGAAGTGACGCAAATGCGAAAAGATTATCTAATACAAACAAAGTATTACGCAAAAGGAAAAGACTTCACGCAGTATTTAGTGCCAAAAGACTAACGAAATCGTAATCCTTTAGGATAGTGGTTTTTTGCTTGATGTTGGCTTGTTTTGACAAAACCTAAGTTGACATTATCGAATTTTACTATTGAATATCCATCTTTTAGTTGATGGTTGATAAATGTCTCCCCACGGAGATATTTTTCTTTTTCTTCTTGATTAAGAGGACTTGCAAAAGACGGTGAAAGATAGAGGGCTAAATGATGGTTATAACTAGTTATACCTTTGACAACATCACCAAGAAAAACCCCGTGACGCAAGGTATTAAATGGTGTTTTCACACTATATTTTAGGCCAAAGTAATGTTGGCCATGTTGCATAATATCAAGTGGTAACTCATATTGGCCAAAACGCGTTAACTTGGCCCCCTTTAGTTGCCGAGGTTGTTTTTTGCCAGGACGTTGCAATCGGCAAATAAAGTGTCCATCTCCTTCATATAGATGGGGAAAAAGATGAATGGCGCCAGGCACATCTTTGCTCATATAAAAAGTTGGGTCGTTTTTAATAGGCACAACTACAGCGTCACTTGTTGTTAAAAGATGAAGAACGACTGCTTCATCTTCCTCATACGAGAAACTGCAGGTTGAATAGATTAGTGTCCCACCAGGGGCGAGTGATTGATAGGCACGAACGATCAGATCTTTCTGAATTTCTTGATATTTGAGCACCTTATTGATCGACCAGTCTGCACTCATTTCTTCGCTTTTCCGAAACATACCTGATCCACTACAGGGAGCATCTAAAATTATCTTATCGAAGTTAAAATTACTTTTTGATAACAAGTCACCAGCTTCATGATTGGTAATAATGACGTGATCCAGTCCGAATCTTTCGGTGTTTTGCGCTAAAGTTTTTGCTCTGACTCCACTAAGATCATTAGCAATGATGAGGCTATTTGGATTATTGAGCGCATATTGAACGGTTTTCCCGCCAGGTGCTGCACATAAATCGACAACAATTTCATCTTCACCATTTTCTAATAGATAGGCGACTAACATCGCACTCAAGTCTTGGATATAGTAGACGCCAGCATTAAAGAGGTAACTTTTGCCAGGACTAATTAGATCAGGGTCGTAGATAAATCCGTTTTTAATAATAGGATGCGGAACTAGACTTGGGTAGATATCAAGAATTTTTTGCTTGCTCATTTTTTTCTCGTTTAGTAAAAGACCTTGATATCTTTTCTTTTCAAGGGACTTAAGAAGAAGTGAGATGTCTTCCTCGGCGAGATAACTTTTTAAATGTCGGCCAAACTCTTGTAACATAATGTAATTTTATCGTTTTTAATATATAATTAATAGGTATTATTCAGATAGGAGAGATATTTTATGAGAATGATAGATATTATTACAAAGAAACGTGATGGCGGCACTTTAAGTGAAGCCGAAATTCAATTTTTTATTAAAGGTTATGTTGATGGCAACATTCCCGATTACCAAGTTAGTGCGCTACTGATGGCCATTATTTTTAAAGGAATGAACAAAGAGGAAACGGCGATATTGACAAGAGAAATGATGATGTCGGGTGATGTTATTGATCTTAGTGGTATTAAAGGCATCAAGGTCGACAAACACTCAACAGGCGGAGTCGGTGACAAAACGAGTCTGGTTCTTGGCCCTCTAGTTGCTAGTTTTGGTGTTAAAGTTGCCAAAATGAGTGGTCGCGGCCTAGGTCATACCGGTGGCACGATTGATAAACTTGAAGCTATTCCAGGTACACAAACATCGATCGAAAGACAGGACTTCATTGACCAAGTCAACCATGTTGGTTGCGCTATTATCGGTCAAACAGGTCGTATTGTGCCGGCTGATAAAAAACTTTATGCTTTACGGGACGTGACAGGAACAGTTGAAAGTATTCCCTTAATTGCCGCCTCCATTATGTCTAAAAAACTAGCTGCCGGTTCAAACACCATTCTGTTGGATGTTAAATTTGGTAGTGGTGCTTTTATGAAAACACTTGAGGATGCACGTCTTTTAGCGCGTACAATGGTTGATATTGGCAATCATTTAGGTCGTGATACGCGGGCAATCTTAACCGATATGGACCAACCATTAGGTTTAGCGGTTGGTAACAGTTTAGAAGTCATTGAAGCTGTGGAAACACTGCATGGCCGTGGGCCAAAAGATTTTGTCGAACTTTGTTATCATGCAGCAGCTATTATGTTGGAGCAAGCAAAAGTGGTCGAAAAAGTCGCGGATGCATTGCCGCTTATTGATGCCAAAATTAAATCAGGTGAAGCATTCGAAGTTCTTAAGGCGATGATTAAAGCGCAAGGTGGCGATACGAGTGTCCTTGATGATACTGAAAAATTTGTTAAGAGCAAAAATGTGATTGAAGTGAGAGCCACTAAGACTGGATTCGTTCGCCATATTAATAGTCTTGATATCGGTGTTGGGGCGATGAAGCTTGGTGCGGGCCGGCAAACCAAAGACGATGTAATTGATATGAGTGCTGGTGTCATTTTAATGAAAAAAGTCGGCGATAAAGTCGCACAAGGCGAATTACTATGCCGAGCCTATACAAATAAAAATGAAGCTGAGTACCAAGAGGTATTAACTCAACTTCATGACGCCTTTGAATTAAGTGAAGAAGAGGTTAAGGTAGCCCCAATCATTCATGACTATATTCGCTAATTCTTAATCCCTATTGTTTTTAAGACGCGCTAGGTTACTAGTGCGTTTTATTTTGTCTAGACGTGCGTGATTTGAATTCAGAGATTGTTCAAATTTTGATGTATTTTGTGGAATATAGAAATGCTCATCTTTGATTAATTCGGGTAGATATTGCATTTTTTCCCACAGTTCTGGACGATTATATGGATATTTGTCTTCTTCCTTAACATTAACTGGCGTTAGTTTAAGATAATCAAGTGGAGCAAGCGGCATCTCTTCAACTTTATCGAGCGCGCGAAAAATTGCATCATGGGCAGCTTTTGATTTTGGTGATAAGGCTAATTCACAAACGGCAAATCCCAGTGGAATGGTGGCTTCTGGAAAGCCAACCTCGCGAGCAACTTGGATGGCGTGATAGACGCGATCGACTGCTGGAGGATTTGCCAATCCGATATCTTCATAGGCCGTGACAAGTAGACGGCGAGCAATACCTTCTAAATCACCGCCTGCAATAAGACGTGCTAGATAGTATAGACTGGCATCAATGTCGCTCCCGCGTATGGACTTTTGCATTGCACTAACGGCATCATAGTGTCCACCCTCATCGCGGTCAATGATATAATTTGGTATTTTATGCACCGATTTTACAATTGTAGCATCGATGTTTTTGTTCTCATTTAATGACAGAACCTCAAGCATATTATAGGCAAAACGTAAATCGCCGCCACTTGTTTTGGCAATCAGTGCGTACGCATCTTCTGTTAAGTTAATTTTACTATCGAGCCCATTAAAACTTGAGACGGCGCGCTTAAGTCCAATCACAAGCTCGTCGACGCTTAGCGCCTCAACTTCTAAAAGGTGGCAGCGACTCCTAATCGCTGGATTAATGGCTAAGTACGGATTGGCGGTTGTCGCGCCAATCAAATAAATTTGACCGCTTTCAATTGCCGGCAACAACAGGTCTTGCTTGTCTTTATTGAGACGGTGAACTTCATCCATCACCACAATGACACGTGGATAAAAATTACTGGCTTCAATCGCTTCTTCAATTTGCTTCTTTTTACTTGTTACAGCGTTTAATAAAATAATGTGTGCTTTTATACTGCGAGCGAAAGCTTCAGCAATCGTGGTTTTTCCACTTCCAGGTGGTCCAAATAAGATAATCGATACTGGCATGTCGTTTTCCACTGCACTTGTTAAAAAACCAAGGGGACCAACCAGATGCTTTTGTCCAATAATTTCATCAAGATATTGAGGGCGCATTCTAAATGCTAACGGTGTTTTCATAGCATTAATATATCATTTTTCACTATTTTTATCTATAATATACACATGAAAGTACTTGTGCAAGTTGTTAAAAGGGCTAGTGTCAGCATCGATGATCGTCAAGCTGCGAGCATAGGACCAGGTGTCCTATATTTTGTTGGTTTTACAAAGGGAGATAACCTTGATTTAATCGATAAAATGATTCAAAAACTGCTCAAGTTACGAATTTTTGCTGATAACGATGGTAAAACTAACCTCAGTCTTGATCAGATTGGTGGCTCGATTCTATCCGTCTCACAATTTACACTCTATGCTGACGTTAAAGGTGGCAACCGCCCAAGTTTTACACGCTCACTGCCAGGTAGTGAGAGTCAAGGACTCTTTCACTATTTTAATTCTCGCCTAAATGCGTTAGGATATAAAGTCGAAACAGGTGTTTTTGGTGCTGACATGCAAGTGAGTTTAATCAACGATGGACCGTTTACGATAATGATAGATAGCGAAGAGTTATATGGATAAAAAGAAAATAATAGTTGGTCTCAGTGGCGGAGTAGATAGTGCAATTGCAGCCTATCTGCTCAAAAAACAAGGTTATGAAGTAACTGGAGCTTTTATGCGCAACTGGGATGCAATCGCCAATAATGATATTAGTGGAAACCCTACATTAGATGAACCTATGTGCCCACAGGAACAGGACTACGAAGACGCAAAAAAGGTGGCGGATCAATTAGAAATCCCTCTTTTAAGAGTCGACTTTATTAAAGAGTATTGGGACAATGTCTTTATGTACTTCCTTGATGAGTATAAAAAAGGGAGAACACCAAATCCTGATATCTTTTGTAATAAATACATTAAATTTGAGGCTTTTTTGAACTGGGCTAAGGCTCAAGGATTCGATCAAATTGCCACCGGTCATTATGCAAAAAGAGTCGACAAAGATGGCATGACATATTTATATAAGAGTTTTGATCAGAATAAGGACCAAACTTACTTTTTATCTCAACTTAATCAATCGCAATTAAGCGCATCTATATTTCCACTTGGTGACATTGATAAACATGAGGTTCGCGCTATCGCTAATGAACTGAATCTTGCGGTTGCAAGCAAAAAGGATTCAACCGGCGTTTGCTTTATTGGAGAACGGCATTTTAAAGAGTTTCTATTTAACTACTTACCGATGAAGAAAGGACCGATTGTTGATATTAATACAGATAAAAAAATCGCAACTCATGATGGTGTTTTTTACTATACTATTGGGCAAAGAAAAGGTCTTGGAATCGGAGGGTTGAAGGATTATCCCGATGCCAAAAGTTGGTATGTATGTAAAAAGGATGTCAAACAGAATATCCTCTATGTTGCAAATGATGAGAATGATGAACATTTGCTAGCTGATAGTGCCTTGATAAGTGATGTGAATTTCAACGCAATCCGGCCTGAAAATGGTCAACAAATATATGCAAAATTTAGATATAGGCAAAAGGATTTGGGCGTAAAAATATTTTTGATTGATGAGAATTCAGTTCGGCTTGAATTCGATCAACCGTATAAAGCGATTACTCCCGGTCAAGCTGCAGTATTTTATGATGACAATGTTTGCCTTGGTGGTGGGATAATTCAAGAGGTTTATTATAAAAATCGAAAGATTAATTAGTAGATTCTATTATTTATAACTATGTTATAATAAGTTAAATCGTTGCGGAAGCTAAGTTTAGAGTAGAGCGAATGATGGACGGTGAAAGCATCATAAATTTAAACAGGCCACTTCCAAGAGGGACTAATCCTCCCCGGTTACTCACGTTAAGAGTGAATCAAGAGCATTTTGTTAAATGAATAAGGATGGTACCGCGGAATAGTCATTTCGTTCCTTAGAAGTTTTTTCTTTAGGAGGAATTATGAAGAGATTAAGTGGACAACAAATTCGTCAAACATGGCTCAATTTTTTTCAAGAACGTGGTCACAGCATTCTACCAGGGGCATCACTTGTCCCGCTTAACGACCCCACACTTTTATGGATCAATAGTGGCGTTGCCGCTTTAAAACAATATTTTGATGGGAGTAAGATTCCCACCAATCGCCGCATAACTAATGTGCAAAAGTGCATTCGGACTAACGACATTGAAAATGTTGGATTTACGAGTAGACATCACACTTTTTTTGAAATGTTAGGTAATTTTAGTATCGGTGATTACTTTCGCGAACAAGTTATTTTTTGGGCGTTTGAAATTCTGACCAGTGAAAAATATTTTTCTCTTCCTAAAGAAAAACTTTATTTTACCTATCTTCCAAGTGACGAAGAAACTTTTAAACTTTGGCAAAAAGCTGGTGTTAGTCCTGATCATCTTATCCCTTTAGAGGGTAATTTTTGGCAAATTGGTGAAGGTCCTTGTGGCCCTAACACAGAAGTGTTTTTTGATCGTGGCGAACGATATGATCCCGAAGCAAAAGGCATTGAACTACTCAAGAAAGATCTTGATAATGACCGCTACCTAGAAATTTGGGGTATTGTTTTTAGTCAATATAATGCCGTTGAGGGCGTGGCAAGAGATAATTATCAAGAACTACCAAGTAAAAACATTGATACAGGCGCTGGACTCGAACGAATTGCCTCAGTTCTTCAAGAAACTGAAACCAACTTTGAGACGGACCTATTCTATCCAATCATCGAAGCCATCGCGAAGATGACATCTCACAAGTATAGTGATAATAAGATGGCCTATCGGGTAATTGCAGACCATATCAGAACATGTAGTTTTGCCCTCAGTGATGGCGCTTCGTTTTCCAATGAAGGTCGCGGTTATGTCTTAAGAAGACTCTTAAGAAGAGCTATGCGTTTTGGCCGAAAAATTGATATCAACGAACCCTTCATGTACAAACTTGTCGAAAATGTGATGGTGATTTATCAAGATTTCTATCCTTATATTGTTGCAAAAAAAGATGAGGTTCAACGTAAAATTCAAGCTGAAGAGAAACGTTTTCTCAAAACCTTACAAAGTGGCGAACAATTACTTCGTAAGTTTATTGACGAAGGGGTTGAGCAAATTGATGGTGAACTGGCATTTAAACTTTACGATACTTATGGTTTTCCATTAGAACTTACACTAGAAATTGCTAAAGAGAATGGTCTAAGTGTTGATGTTAAGGCCTTTAATCAACTTCTTGATCTACAAAGAGAACGCGCCAGGAATGCAAGAGCAGACCTGCAATCGATGGGGCGTCAAAGTAAAGATTTACTCGCAGAAACCTCACAATCTGTTTTTGTTTACGATCAACTTGAACTTACAACGCGTGTGACGGCTTTATTTGAAAAAGGCGTAAGGGTCGATGAAATCACAAGTAATGGGCAAGCTATATTCGAAGAAACTGTCTTCTATGCAGAAAGTGGGGGACAAGTAAGTGACGAGGGAATAATCGAAAACCAAGATTTTAAAGCCTTGGTTTCAATTATGTCCAAAGCGCCCAACGGTCAACATTTACATGAGATAGAAGTAGAATATGGTGAATTAAAAGTTGGGGATGAAGTCACACTCAGGGTCGATCGTCAACGGCGTCTATTAACGATGCGAAATCATAGTGCAACGCACCTGCTCCAAGCAGCTCTTAACCGTGTGTTAGGTAATGATTTAGCGCAAGCTGGTAGTTTTGTTGGACCCGATTACCTCAGATTTGACTTTAACTATGATGGCAAAATACAAGATGCTGACCTCCAAGAGATTGAAACAATTGTTAATGAAATGATTGCTGAAGGTAAACCAAGAATCGTCCATGTTCTGCCTCTAAACGAAGCAAAAAAACTTGGTGCTAAAGCCTTGTTTGATGAAAAGTATGAAGATATTGTTCGGATCGTTGAGTTTAAGGATTTATCGCTTGAATTTTGTGGGGGAACGCATGTTGACAACACAGAAGATATAGGCCTGTTTATTATTGCGAGTGAACATAGCGTTGCAAGTGGTGTTCGCCGGATTGAGGCATATACGAGCCTTGGAGCCTATAAAGAGGTACTTAGACGACAAAATGTACTCCGACAATCCGCTCAATTATTGAAAGTGAATACATTCAATGAATTAACTGAGACCTTGAAGCTTCGACTCAATGATCAAACTCGTTTACAAATGGCAGTTAAAACACTTAAAGAGAAGGAAGCGCTAAGTTTGAGTAAGACATTGCGGGATAGCTTTAATGTCTTTAACGGAATTCGACTGCTGATCAGCCAAATTACTGATGCAAAGCGTGAGGATCTAACACGATTAATTGATAATCTTAAAACGAGATATGCTGATGGGGTTGTTGTTTTACTTGGTGAAGGAGAAACAATTGATATCTCAGTCAGTTGTGGGCCAGAAGCCGTTAAAGAAGGTATCTTTGCAGGCGACCTAGTTAAAGCCTTATCAACCTTCCTCGGAGGAAGTGGTGGCGGTCGTAAGGATTTCGCTAATGGTGCAGGAAAAATAAATAAACCAATTCGTGAAATCGAGACTTATATAAAAGGTTTAATCGCTAATGAGTAAAATTATCGGCCTGGATTTGGGGACAACGACAGTGGGTATTGCAATTACCGACGAACAACAAAAATTTGTTTTTGGTCGCGAAGTCTATCGTTTCAAAGCCAGAAATTACTATGCTGCACGGACGTATATCATCGAATTATGTCGCAAAGAGCAAGTTGATTTGATTGTTCTAGGATTACCTTATAATATGGATGGTAGTCTTGGTGAACGTGGCGAAAGTGTTAAGCGCTTTGCCTCAGATTTACAAAAAGTTGAGCCCAACCTGATGATTGAGTTTCAAGATGAACGTTTGAGTTCAGTTGAGGCCCATGAAAGATTGTTGGCGACAGGTTTGAAAACAATTAAACATCGCGAGACAGTCGATATGGTTGCCGCCCAAGTCATTCTAGAAACTTACTTAAATAAAAGGAGCACACAATGAAATTACATGATGATGAACTATTAGTTACCGACGAAGATGGAAAAGAATTTACCTTTAAGATACTCTTTACATATGATAATGAAGAAAGAGGAACAAAATACATTTTCTTCTATGACCCAGCGGATGAAGAAGAGGTCTTATTTGCACGATATTTTGAAGATGGTCATTTAGAATATATCGAGGATGAAGATGAATTAGCAGAAGTAGAAGAAGTATTTGCTACCTACTGTGAAAATGATGACTTTGTTGTCGATGACGAAGAAGAAGAAAAAGAATAATATACGCATAAAATCGCTATGATTTTTATTATCTTTTAATATTTTTGTAT
>DATESM010000008.1:0-5266 GCA_035270805.1 Bacilli bacterium | reverse complement strand
CGTGATGCTCGCGCTAAAGAACGTAAAAAATACGGTCTTAAAGGTGCTAGACGCGCTCCACAATTCTCAAAACGTTAATCGTCACGAGACAAGCAATAAAAGATTGGGATTTATTCTCAATCTTTTTTTGTTGTTTGATGTTTCTCTCATCAATATTAAATCGGTATTTGTCAAGAAATACTCCTTTTTTTCATTGACAAAATTAAAGGAATCTTACTATATCGTTTGCTTTAAAAGCACTGAATTCATAGAATTATTTTGTGCGTAAACACGCTCTAGAAGAAGGTGATTTTGTGTTTGTTATCGTTCGCAAAATTTGTCTAGAAAGGGGTTACCGAAATCAAGAAGTAGAGAAGTTCGAGGCTCCGAGTCCAATCGATGGCGTCGCTGGCTTAATCCGCCGTGAACTGCTCATTAATGAATCTAAACCTGATATGGACATTCTCAGCTATATTGTCTATTGGCAAGATAAGCATGCTTTCTATGCTTGGGAGCGTAGTCCAGTTCATTTAGCGCTTCACCAAGCAAAAGCTAAGGAGCGTAAGCCATCCTATATCATCAGTGTGCAAAAGGAAGCATACGAACAAGCTTTCGAGAAAGTATATCGTGAATAAACGTCGTCTCATCATCACGATTATTTTCCTTGTCCTTGTCATCACTTCGCTATTAGTTGGCGTTGATCAACGCGTCAATGTGGTCAATCTTTTTAGCTTTGACGGTGAAGCCTGGCGGATTTTTCTACTATCACGCTTTCCACGTACGTTCGTTATCATTCTGACCGCGACAAGTATTTCAATAGCGGGGATGATTATGCACGCTTTAGGGCGCAATAAATTTATCTCACCCTCAACATCTGGGACGACAGATGCGGCGATGTTAGGAATTTTGATAGGCTATTTGCTCATACCAAATCAATCTAATCTTGTTAAGTTTGTTTTTGCCTTCGCCTTCTCAATGGTTGCAACCTTGGTTTTTATCACAATCATCAACCGCATCAAGTTCAAAAATGCAATTTACGTGCCGCTTATTGGCATGATGTTTGGGGGAGTCATTGGCGCAGTCGCCACGCTCATTGCGCAGCGTTTTCAAATTTTGCAGGTTATGACTTCAATTGGTGTTGGTAGTTTTGCTCATATTTCAGTTATCAATGCGCAACTGCTTTTGCTACTAATACCCGCGCTTGTCATTGCGGGAATCTTTGTCCAAAAGTTTAATATTATTGCCCTTGGTGTTGATTTTGCTAAAAGTCTTGGCGTCAACTATGGGGCGGTGATGGTTTTAGGCCTCATTATCGTCGCTATGATCGCCTCATCAACCTTCATTGTCGTGGGTCCACTGCCATTTTTAGGCCTCGTAGTTCCTAATTTGATGTCGATATATTACGGCGATAATATGAAAAAAAATTTTATTGATGTGGCCTTGTTTGGTTCAAGTTTTGTCCTCCTCAATGACATTGTCAGTCGCCTCCTTCAGTTTCCAGGTGAAACACCAATCAGTTTCACGATGGGTGTCAGTGGCGCGGTGATCTTCTTTTACTTAATCTTTAGAAAGGTGAGGGCCAAGTAGGTGAGAAACAAGACCTGGAAAAGTTATCTCCTGATTGGTGGCATCGCCTTACTATCCTTGCTCATCTTTTATTTTGCTTGGATTGTGCGCTATTACCCTCAAATTGCTGGGAATTTACACCTACCTCATGTGCAAAGTGCCATCAAAAATATATTGATTGAACGAAGTGGTCAGGTCGTAGCGATGTTAACAGCGAGTGTGCTTATTGCCTTTAGTTCACTGGCCTTTCAAACCATGACCAACAACCGAATTCTCACGCCATCAGCGCTAGGTTTTGATGCCATTTACGCGGTGACACAAACGACGATTGTTGCTACTCTCGGCTTTGTTCATGTGCTCTTTACTAATACGGTTCTCAATTTTATATTAACGACTGTTGTCATGACGACAATTGTATTCTCTATGTATATGTTGGTCTTAAGAAAGAATAAGAACAATATCATTCTCTTATTATTGATAGGGATTATTATTTCAAGTCTCGCTAGTAGTGTCTCTAATGTGATTCAAGCAGCGATGAGTGATGATGCATTCTATAGTGTTCAAGCGCTTTCTAATGTGACAATTACGAGTATCAATGCCGACCTCGTTTACGTGATGGTCCCTCTCATGCTCGCTATTGCCTATCTACTGTTCCGACCCCATCAGACATATGACGTGATGGCACTTGGGGAGGCACATGCGACCAATTTAGGTGTTAGCTATCAACACATGAGTCGTAAGACTTTAATTCTTGTTGCAGTTGCTATGGCCATCTCGACAGCGCTAGTTGGCCCACTATCATTTCTTGGACTACTCGCGGTTAATCTTGCGCGTGAAATTAGCAAACGCTATGAACACAAGCACTTATTCATACTGAGTGGGCTCCTC
Source organism: Bacilli bacterium (assembly GCA_035270805.1). Taxonomy (GTDB): domain Bacteria; phylum Bacillota_I; class Bacilli_A; order RFN20; family CAG-826; genus DATESG01. Next base: position 2,833 of record DATESM010000008.1, on the reverse strand, counting down.
GCCATTATCTTCCTATTTTTAGGACAAGCACTTGTTGAACTAACAGGTTATCAAACAACAGTAACGACAATTATTGCCCTTGTGGGCGGTGTTTATATGATTTTCTTACTGCTGAGAAAGAAGGATTAAGGATGATCGAAGTCAAGGATATCTCTCATGCTTATGGTCTGAACCCGACGCTAAAAAATGTGTCCCTCTATTTTGAGGATAACAAAATCACCGGTATAATCGGTGCAAATGGGGCGGGTAAATCAACGCTTTTAGCCATCGTTTCTAGACTCTTAAAGGCCACTTCAGGCGAGGTGATGTTGGATGGAACGAGTATGAAAAATTTAAAAAATGGCGATATCGCTAAAAAGTTAGCCATACTTAAACAGTTCAATCATATCAACTTAAAATTGACGGTCCGTGAACTCGTCAGCCTTGGTCGTTTCCCACATTCAAAGGGGAGACTCAATGAATTTGACCTTGTCAAAATTAATGAGGCGCTTAGTTATATGGCACTCAATGACATCGAGAATCAGTATATCGACGAGTTGAGTGGTGGACAAAAGCAACGAGCATTTCTGGCGATGGTAATTGCCCAGGACACTAAATATGTCTTGCTCGATGAACCGCTTAATAATCTTGATTTACGCTATGCCAGTGAAATGATGGCTATTCTTCGCGACCTAGTCCGTGACTATCAAAAAACAATTCTCATTGTCCTTCATGACATCAACTTTGCTGCAGCTTACTGTGACCAAATTGTGGCGATGAAGGATGGCAACATTGTCAAAGTTGGCGATGTCAAATCGGTGATTGATAAATCGGTGATCGATGAGGTATTCAACCACGACTTTAAAATTTGTAATATCGACAATCAAAATGTCATTATCTATCATCAAACAACAAGCAAAAAGGAGAAATAATAAAGATGAAACATTTATTGAATATCAGTTTTACGCTGACTGCCCTATTAGTATCAGGATGCGGTCCGCTCAGTCAAGACTCCACATCGACCCAAACAAATCCCACGGTTCAAATCACTCATACGGTAACAATCGACTCAGTCAAACAGGTCATCACTGAGGCATTTACGACAAACCCCCAACGCGTAGCCACCTATAACTTTGGTGTCCTTGACATGATGGACACGATTGGCCTAGACATATTTGGGATTGAGCACTTAGGTTTAGCCCAAGCCAGTGTTCCACTTAGTCTCAGCGAGTATAACGATAGTCGCTATGAAAATATTGGGACGCTCTTTGAACCTGACTACACCGCGCTTGACTTCTTTAACCCCCAACTTATCATTCTGGATGGTCGAAGTGCTGCCCTCTACCCCACGTTTAAGACCCGCTACCCACAAGCTGATATCTTGGATGCGACGCTGACTACTTATAATGTAAGCACACAAGAAGCGGTTGCCAATAACATTGCCCTCATTTTCCCTGAAGCCTCAAGCCTCATTGAAGCGCAAATGGATAGTATCATCAATGATATTGGTTTAATTAATGAAGTTGCTCGTGAACACGAAGCCTTATTTGTTCTTTCAAATGGTGATGCCTTAACAGCTTATGGCGATACCGGCCGTTACAATAGTCTTCATACTGATTTTGGTTTTAAAACCGCTGTTGAAGGTATTGTGACTGAAGCCCAACATGGGACTTCAATCAATAAGGAATATCTTACAACACATGACCCGGAAATTATCTTCATGATGGATCGGGCGGCGGCGATTGGCGAAACGAGTGGCTATGAGAGTTTTCTCAATGACCCACTGGTTAAGACACTCAGCTCCTATGAGAACAATCAGATTTTTCCACTTAATGCACAAGCCTGGTACACCGTCAGTGGTGGTTTTACCTCCACACGGCAAATGATTTTAGATATCGATCAGTTTACTAACGTCCTTAGTTAGCAATTAGCCCATCTTCACGGATGGGCTATATTTATTGCTATGTAAAAAGGGATTTTCTTATGCTATAATATAAAGGTAATTTAAACCAATTTATGCATGATAAATGAGTTTAAATGATTGGCTAGTCTTCGCAAAAATATCGATGATAAAAAAAGCTATTTTTTAGGCCTAAATTATTGCATTTTCGAAAAGATTAGTATATATTATTAAAAGTGTCAGACACGAATGGGCCTTTAGCTCAGTTGGTTAGAGCGCACCCCTGATAAGGGTGAGGTCGATAGTTCAAATCTATTAAGGCCCACCATTTAGACACTAGAACCCCAGTCGGGGTTTTTTTCTTTGAAAAAGCGTCGACATTCGTCCTTTTTGTATTGCGAAGATAATTTGTTTTTGATAAGATAGTAAAGCATAAAGTGACACTGGACACTTAGCTCAGTTGGGAGAGCGTTTCCTTCACACGGAAGAGGTCGTGGGTTCGATCCCCTCAGTGTCCACCATCTAATGCACTCATTCATGTGCCGACGTGGCTCAATTGGCAGAGCAATTGATTTGTAATCAATAGGTTGCAGGTTCGATTCCTGTCGTCGGCACCATTTTTATTAAAGTATGCAGATATGGCGGAACTGGCAGACGCGCTAGACTTAGGATCTAGTGGGGTGACCCGTGCAGGTTCGATTCCTGTTATCTGCACCAATTCAAAAGTGAATTCCTTGAATCAAATCAGGGATTTTTCTTTTTTCAGCCTTTAACTTATCAAGTTAAAGAAAAACGACTTATGTTGTATACTAATTAAAGAGGGAATATGGGAACTGAAGCAATTATCCTTATCACGATACTATCAATCGTCTTTGGACTGATTGTTTTGTATGTTCTTTATTTATCTCTCATATATTTTACAGTCACAAAAAAAATGTATGTTCGCTATAACGG
>DATESM010000007.1:0-5013 GCA_035270805.1 Bacilli bacterium | reverse complement strand
ATTAACTTGACGATTGAAGACGGGGATTTTATTAGTGTCATCGGTGGAAATGGATCAGGGAAAACGACGCTACTTAATATCATTGCCGGTGTCTATACTCCTGACAGTGGAACGATCAACCTTAATGAAGTTGAACTGTCTCCTCTGCAAGAGTTTCAACGGGCACGCTTTATTGGCCGCGTCTTCCAAGATCCGATGATTGGCACTGTTGGCGATATGTCGATTGAAGAAAATCTCGCCTTAGCTACACACCGTGGTTCAACTCTTTCGCTTAAGTGGGGATTACCTGTTCAATCAAGAGAAAACTACAAACAACTGCTACAAAATCTCGATTTAGAATTAGAAACACGATTAAAGGCCAAAGTCCGCCACCTTTCAGGGGGACAGCGCCAAGCACTCACTTTGTTGATGGCCACGCATGTCACACCTTCACTATTACTACTGGATGAACATGTCGCGGCGCTTGATCCGAAAACGGCAAAAAATGTGATGGCCCTAACCGAAAAGGTCGTGCGTGAAAAAAAGATTACGACGCTGATGATTACACATAATATGAAAGATGCAATTCGCTATGGTAATCGTCTATTGATGATGGCAAACGGACGCATCATATTTGATTGCCAAGGTGAAGAAAAGAAAAAGCTAACCGTTGAGCAACTAATAGAAAAATTCAATGACTCTAGTGAAGATGATTTACCAGATTCGATGCTCTTAACTCGTTAACTGTCTGCTAGAAAAAAAGAATGGGCTAAACCATTCTTTTTTGTTGCTTCTTCGGCCTTTTCTTTTTTGGTTCTACTTGTTCTTCAATCAATTTTTTATCGGGTTTAGCCTTTTTACTCTTCTTTTCAGCTTTGGCCTTTTCCTTATCGCTTTTAATACGATTTTCAAGCAATAAAACACTCTGTGACTTTTCTACTTTTTCAATCTCTTGTCCTTTAACTCGCTTAATGATGTTACCTACTGTTGTTGCCGGCCGTTTGATATCTTCAATATCCTGATTAAAACCTGAGATTATCATATCAACCTTTCTCTCGATGATTTCAATTAATAGTTCAAATACGACTTGCATAATCCAGAGCATGATCATTAGTGTCGTTAAAATCGTCGCCATCGCCGACACTTGCGTTGTGGCTGTATACACACCATAAACGAGGGCCCCAAGGGTAAAAGCTTTGATGGCAAGACGAACCCACTGATAGCTTTTTTTAACTATTTTTTTAACAAACTTTTCAGTTTTTTTGGCGTAGAAGAAATCAAAAAATGTGTAGAGGAAAAATAATGAAGCCAAGATGATATTGGCAATAAAGACACCCTTTTGTGTAATCAGTGCATAAATAAAATAAGCCGTTGTGAAGACTAGCGAACCATATTTAAAGTAGGTTGAAAATCTTTTGATGTCCTCAATTAAGATATTGATCGCTGTTCTTGTATATTTAAACATACACTACCTCCTCGGCCTGATGATATATTGAAGACTAACAATTATAATTGTAGCAAAATTTCAGCCGTTTCAATGACTGAATTGATTGATAAAAGTTGAGACGACCTCATAGAAACATCAATAGCACCAACTAAAAGATTAAATCGCTCTCTTTATCGTCTTCTTGTTTGTTTACGTTGATGTTATCCTGTCCATTTAAAACAAAGTTCTTTTATAAAAAAATAACATTTTCATTTTTTGTATGCTAACATTAAAAATATGAAAAAATATTTCATTTTACCTCTCATCATTGGTGTGCTTCTGACAAGCTGCGATGGCGCTCATTTTCAAGATAGTGTCACGCCAAGCAGTAACAGCGAGTCAACAACGATGCCAACCAGTGAAGCACCTTTAGGGTTGGTAGTAGACCCTTTTGAAATTAATAAAATATGGGATGACAGTTATGCTGATCCCGTCAATGGTTTTACTAGTGCTAGTGTCATAAGCTCGGCGGCATTTATTCGTAACGGCAGCGCGTTAACAACCTTTCCTGATGAGTTAAGAGCGAATGCCGATAATAAATTTGAATTTTATCACCATGCTCTTCCCCATATGCGCTATGTAGATAAGTCGAGTGGGTTCGCCCTCACTTTCCCCCTAACCAACAATCATATTGACCTTGACTACTCGTTAGCAAAGTATCGCCTCCAGGCTAATATTGGGGAGGCACAAGTTAATATCAGTATGGAAAGTAACACATATAGTGGCGACGCGAATGGTTATCGCATCTATGTCACTGAGTGGTTTGATCGCTATATACATAATCCTGAGTACTTAAAAGATAATAATCTTCAATACTTTCACCCCACAATCTATCGCTCGCAAGATGTTCTTGAGGGTCATGAAGTCTCCATATGGCGAATCTATATCAATGATTCAAACCAAATTGCCAAACCTTATTATCATATCGTCATTGTTCGTCAACTCGGACAATATCAAAAATTTCTACTGATCAATGCAAAATCAAGTAAGGATGAAAGCCCCTTGATTAATCAACTGATTGCTTCATATAAAAAAGTCACACCCCGCGGCATGAGTCAAAATTACATGGAGAGTGCTAATCCCAATTTTAATCCATCCTGGAATGAAGAAACAAAAAATTACTATCAAAAATTATTAAGAAAAGAAAAAGTAGAATTCGGCATGTTCACCAAGTCGATGCCCAACGATACTGCTCCTTCCCTATCAACTATTGATACGCAATTACAGCAAAATCTAGACCGCCTACAATCTGCAGAAAATGGTCTTGGTTACACATGGGATATCATGCCAACTTACACTCACATTGGCTGGTATAATGAGGACCATCACTTTCCAAGTATTCTGGCGGAAAAATATGCTGGCGGCAATGGGTTTAACAATCGACCCGTCCTGCAATTCACATATCAATTTACAACCAATAATAACGCTGTCTCGCCTAGTAACACCACTAATTTACAAACTCCTATGTTTGATATTCTCCGTGGTAAGTACGACGCACAGTTCATTCGACTTGCCCGAGATATCAAAGCTTATCAGCAGCCAGTCTTATTTAGGCTAAACAATGAGATGAATACGGACTGGACCTCCTATTGTGGGATGATGACGCTTGGTGATCCCGAGATATTCAATCTTACTTGGCGATATTTATATGATATTTTTGAGCAAGAAAATGTTGATAACAGTATATGGATTTGGAATCCATCGCATGTCTCAATCCCTTACTCTAACTGGGGTGAAGACTTGACCTATTATCCGGGTCATGACTATGTCCATATACTTGGTCTAACCCATTACGAGATGAATAATGGAACAGGCAATATCCCTTCGTTTAGAACGATGTATCAAGATGTCTATCATAAGAATAACGATTTATTTGGCACAATTCCTTGGATTATTAGTGAATTTGCCTGTGGTTCTGGTGGTAATGCTAATGGCCAACAACTCTACCGCAATCAAGCAAGTCAGGCTCAATGGGTCAAAGACATGCTGTTTGAATGGAAAAATCGAGCTATTAATCCTTATGTCAAAAATATAGTTGGCGCAGTCTGGTTTAACTGTCACGATTACGCGGGCGATTTAATTGTCAACGCTTTGGCCATCGATCCGCCATTAACCGATACGATTAAAGCCTTTAAAGAGGGATTCGACGCTCTCGAAAGTCTCATAATATAAAAGCCCCCTGGCATCATCGCTCAGGAGGCTTTTTGTTTTGTATGCAGTGAATTTTCGTTAAGTTTATTGATTGCTAACCACCAACACGGAGTTGATAATAGCTCGCCCATCCGATAAATTGTCAGTGCCATAATCACTACTTCTGACAATGACTTGATCAAGATTATCTTGATGGACAATCATTTGCGTTGATCCGCCGCCATCAAAGTTACCAGCATTGACACAACCATAATAGCGCATAATTTCAGCTAATTCGGGTAGATTGACGCCATATGGGTCATCACTACTTGTAGACTTTTTGCCATAATATAAGGACTCAATCGCTAGGAGGACAACCTTGCCATCTTCTTTGATTCCAACAGCAGTACGGGGAATGTTGGTTGTTTGGGCCCCATTCGTATTTTCTAGCCTAACGGTATAGGGAATCTCTCCGTTAGCCACTAATTCTTGGCGTGCACCAATAATATGTTGATAATGATCCCATTTTCCATCTTCGCTTGCCACATGATAGGCGAAGAAATTTCCGAGCTCAAGCGAGGGATTCGTCAAATCTTCTGGCACAATAACATAGGCATAATCATTAGCAGGAACAATGGTTTTTAGCGTAGTAACCTTTTCAATAGCGACGATTTCTCCGTGATCAAGATAGCCCTCTGTATGTTTTTTTAATGTATAGACAGTCGCATTTACTGGCGCTTTTGCATCGCGGCTCGTGCTCGTAATAAGGTTAACGCGACTATAGTCTGGAAGACTAAAGGCGTTACGTTGTACATCCTCGTAATGTTCCACTACCGCTCCTTCGTTATTAATTGCATGTAGTTCGTAGGTCAATTTTGATTTAATTGTTTTCTCGACGGACTGATGATCGATGATTGCCCCAACTTGTGCAAACTTATCATTGACACCGAAAAGCATAGGCATAGAGGCCGGTATATCATTATTAGTATTGGTATAATCGTAGCCACCATTATCAAGATGGGCATCTTTTAAAATCATATTATCTTTCACAAAAGCATTGACAGGAAAATTCCCAAAGAAATCCGCATTCGTCGCCCCAATCACTTTTTTATCGGGGTTCATGTTTTCATAGGCCTGTATTTGCCCATATAAATTTTGTTTCTTCCCCGTTAAGGTCGTCATATTGTTATAGGACCCAGCGACGATATCGACTGATTTTTTCAGGTCAACTTCCAAGATATTGGCTTCGACTTGACGACCACTATTGAGTTCAAGGTTGACAACAACTAAATTGGCGCCATCGGCTAATTCGTCATTTCGTTCTACCGACCAAGTCGCAGCATTAAACTTTTGTGGTGTAAATACATCAAGTGGTTGATAAACCGGCTCGGTATTTTTTAATTCATTAATATCATCAA
>DATESM010000006.1:0-9096 GCA_035270805.1 Bacilli bacterium | reverse complement strand
GATTGAAAGGAGTTCATTATGAAACAAGATTGTATTTTTTGTAAAATTGTCGAGAAAGTCATGCCGGCGAATATCATTTATGAAGATCTCGATGTGATTGCCTTCCTTGATATTAATCAAACAACAAAGGGCCATACACTTGTGATCCCAAAAGAACATCACGAGACCTACCTAGCTACCCCGAGAGAAACGATGCATCGTGTGATGGATGTCGCACAAAAAATCGGCCAAGCACAAATGAAACAACTCTTAGCGCGTGGCGTCAACATCATCATTAATAATTATCCTCCAGCCGGTCAAGTCATCCCCCATTTCCATGTCCATGTCATCCCTCGTTACGACAAAACAGATGGCTTATCAATCGAGATGGTTGAAAAAACTCATCCTGATTTTAACTTGCCCGTCTTAGCCAATCAAATTCGTAAAGGTCTATAAAAATCATAAAATCACAGATTCTAGTTGTTTTCCTCCTAGGATCTGTTTTTTTATTTTCTTAACAGTCAAAAAGTATTTTACATCATGCAAAAATAAAAATAAGGTTAGAAGAATTAGTACAGAAGAATAATATGCTTTCACCAAACACGTCTACGACTTACCGCTTTAAGTCTATTTTTCGCGTTGACACTCAATCCCTGTGGAGCAAGCTCTGGAACTAATCTTGATTTATTTAAGGATGACATTGCCGCTAATGAGGGCCCTCTCAATCTTGGCACACTGAACTCTCACCCCGTTATCTTAGCCCATGACGATGACTATGGTGAACAAGTCGAACTCTACGCCTATGTTGATTTAGATACAACACTATTGCGCCAAAGAGTGGGGAATGTGGGTGACGACTATATTATCTTCTTCGTTGAAAAAGGAGAAGGCGAATATGCTAACGGTGGCGTTGTTTTTACGTTTGAATCAGAGATCAATCTTGCGGATGATTCAGCTAGCACACTAACTGATATCGCTCCTCTTGAGGGAGCGTCAACTGAAACAGAAATCAATCAAGCTCAAAACTTTGTTGATTTCGTCGCAGAGAAATCAAATGAATACGCAACCACTGTCGAGGCGTATAATAAAGAAACCGAATCAAGTATTGTCACAAAATTAGAGGACATTGGTTATGTATTTCAAACCAACTTCGCCCATTGCATCATAGATTCGTGTCCAATGTCGAACTTTGTTAGAAAATGTACTGTGCTTGCATCCGCCTGGATCGTCAATATGCATACCTGTTTGGTATTTCCGAACACACTCCAACTTGAATTCTTTTGTATACCTCATAGAAAAAGACCCTCCTGTTAGTTGGTCTAACATTTGGGTCTCACTTCAAATCCCACCTTTTTAAATTAGTCACGTTTACTAGGCTTATAGAGTACATTATTATCAAGCGCCCAGAGCCGTTGCGAGAATCCACCCACTTCAGTTTCATCAAGTGCTTTTTCAACCATTTTAATTTTGGCATCAAGATCATCAATCATACTGAGAATGATTGCCTCTTTGATCATCGGCACAACCGGTGAACCAAATTCCATTTTCCCATGATGTGAAAGGACCATGTGGGTCAAGAGGATTGGTACTTCGCCTTCAATTCCGATTTCTTCAGCCACTTTAAGCACTTCGGCACTCATCAAAGAAATATGTCCTATCAGTTTCCCGGCAACAGTATATTTAGTTGCAATCGGTCCACTCAGCTCAATTGTTTTGCCAACATCATGGAGTAAAACGCCTGCAATTAAGAGGTCTGTATCAATATCTTCATAATTACTAGCAACCATTTTGGCTAAATTAGCCATTGATAAGGTATGTTCCAGTAAGCCCGAGACATATTCATGGTGATTTCTTGAAGCAGCGGGGTAGAGGACAAACTTATCATAATGACGTGTAATTAGTTCACTGACGAGTCGGTGAATTTCCTTATCTTTAATACCATCAATAAAAGCTTGTAATCTTTCTTTGAGTGTTTCTAATGGGATTTTTGAAGAGATGGTCAGATCTTCTAAATTATATTGACCAATCGTCATCGGTCTGACACTGATGACTTTTAGTTGAAGTTGACCCCGATAGTCGAGAACATCCGCGACAACATTAAGGACCTCACCTGTTTGAAACAAATGATAGTCATGATCATTAATGTCCCATATTTTTCCATCAATTCTTCCTGATTTATCTTGGAAGCCTATCGTTAAATAGTTTTGTCCACTGTTAGATACGCCTTTGATGACTTGAGTCACCAGTAAGTTTTCACTAATACGCAAGCCTTCACTAAATTCTTTAATATACATTTTTTTCCTCTAAATACTTTCTAATCGCTCCATAGCGATAACCCTTTTGGATTAATTTTTTTATAGTCTCTTCTTCGATGACTTTTTCATCACTGTGCTTTTGACTTACTTTTAGATACATGCGAGGATAGTCTTTAACCAAGGCATCTCTATCATGATCGGTTAAACTTTCCTTCAATTCTTCAAGCACAAGTCCCGTCACATGCGCAGGATAACCATCTCTTGTCAGTTTACTATATATCTTTTGTAAAAGGGCGCTTTTTGCGATATTTTTTTGCTTTTTAGCAAAAGATTGGCCAACAAGGAGGGCCTGATTAAAAGCGAGGTCATCGTCAATCTTCACAATCTCATCGATGAGTGTGGCCTCAATATTTTTGTTCTCAAGTTTACGTCTAATCAGTAAAGGGCCTGCCCCACGTTTAAGATAATAGTTAAAAAGACTCCGAGCATAATTCTCATCATTGAGTAAATTGTTATTTTTTAGCCGTGTGACAATTAAAGAGATTGTCTCCTCTTTAAGATCACGTTGCCGTAATTTTTTGATGATGTCGTGTTCTGAATAAAGTGCTTTAGCTAAAATACGTAGTGTGTATTGATAGTGCTTAATCATCGCACTATAGTTTTTAATCGCTTCTAGCTCTTCTTCTGTCAACTCTTTGTTGGTATAGAGATAGAATTCCCCTAACACTTCTTTGACAAGTACGACTGATTGTCCATGATCAAGAAATAGTGTGATCGTACTTTTTTGATGTTCGAGTCGAGTAATCCGCACTACCAATAGTTCCTAACTGCGCGTTCATAGACGCGGATGACATTACGACCGAAAGTCTCAAGACTATATTTTTGTGATAGCTGATAGGCTTTAGCAACCATGCCCTCACGGACTTTCTCATCCATTTGTAACACAGTGACAAACTTTTTAACGAAATCATTTTCGTCCTTAAAGAAAAGTCCTGTCTCCTTATCCTTAATCACACCAACAAGATTTTCATCATATCGCGCCATAAGGAGTTTACTGGCCGCCATTGCTTCCATGAAGGTTAATCCTTGCGTTTCGGTCACTGAAGCTGAGGCAAATACATCGCCCAAATGGTAATAGAAGCCAACCTTATCAGGGGGGACTTTACCAACAAAAACGACTTGATCACTTATTTTAAGATGGCGAGATAACTCTTCTAACTCTAAAAGCGCAGGCCCACCACCGACAATGACAAATTTTGTGAGAACATTGCTACTGGCTTCTTTTTCTAAAAACTTTTGATAACCACGTAGTAAAACATCAATCCCTTTTTCCTTAGCAATACGACCAACATAAATTAGATTAAATGTTTTATCGATTCCCAATTCCTTTTTGACACGCTTTAGTTCGTCAAAATCGATATTCTTTTTTTCAAAGCGACTAAAATCAATCCCGGTTGGTACGACATTGATATAACGATCAACCCCGTATTCACGTAGGGCTTCTTTTGTTTTATCACTGGGGGAGATGAGTTCAGATGCCGCTTCAGCCTGCCATTTAGAATAATTACGAACAATTTTCTTGGCCAGAGGCTCTACTTTTCCTTTTGTTGCATAATAGGTGTAATCTTCATACATCGTATGATAAGTGTAGACATAAGGAATCCGTTTCATCTTCGCATAGATTTTCCCAAATATGCCAACACCGGCTTCAGTTTGAATATGAACGACATCAATTTTGAAACTATTCAAAATTTTCGCCGCTTTACTGTTGAAAAATGAAGCCATCCGATAATTATAGAGGCGTTTTAGTTCAATGCCAGGCACACGAATGACATTATTTTCAAAGATGGTCTCTTTGGAATATGGGTTGGTCGTGACCGTAATACAAAAATGACCCATCCGGTTTAAAATCGTATGAAGGTTACTAGTTGAAGTGGCCACGCCATTGATTTCGGGTGAAAAGGTATCACTAAAAATAGCAATTCTCATAGCTTTCGCTTTTTCCCCTCTTTATCATTGAGTCGTCGTTGAATTTCTTTTAAGGACAGTTTACTTGTCTCATAGGCCGTATCACTGGACAGTTTACGTTCGGCATAGGTTTCAACTTGTAAGTCGGCAAATGTCTTGAGTTTGCCAGTATCGATATCGACAAGATCTTCCATCGAAGACCGATATAGTGCGGCGACAAATCCACCAACAAGCAGACCAGAATAAAAAGTGACAAAACGCCATATAATCTGAATGGCTTTTGTTAAAATAACATCGTTATTAAACACAGGAAGGAAGATAACTTCGTATAGATATTCGGTCACACCCGCGCCACCAGGAATTGGAATAACCCCGATGATCATTTGTAAGAAACTTGTTCTTGTGAGGCTAGAAATATAAGTGCCAAAACTGCCAAGACTAGGATCAAGCATGACCCCAACGACATAGGAGATTGAGTAAAGAAGAATAAACTTGATAGCAAACATTAAAATAATGGCAATGGTGGCAGGGATATTCGATTGTAACCGTCGCAACTCAATCCGGAAGTTTTCTGTATTAATCGTTAACTTCTTTTTTCGCTCCTCTGGATTTCTAATTAATTTGACCTTGGCTAAGAGATCAATCCCCTTATCAATCATAAATTTATGTAGTTTTTTTGATAAGGAGGCTAGGAGCATAAAGACAATGATGCCACCACTAATGAGAAAGCCCGCCACAGCGAAAAGCCATAATGGGATATCAAGTCCAAACATGTTTAGAGGTGCAGATTCAATGAAAATATTGATGTTCATCAAAATCGAAATCAGACCAAACACAATGAGAACGATTTGGTAGAGAATATAATGCATGACCATGATTGATGCACCAGCTGAGTAGTTGACCCCTTGTTTATGGTAAGTTGCGACTTGGGCAAACTGACGGCCACTACCACTAGGGGTGATGCTGGCATAAAATTGTCCAATAAAAGCGTTAGCAAATCCGCGATGTAATTTGTAGGTTCTCGTATAAAGTCGAGCAAAGAAGAAAAGGATGAGTCCATCAAGAAAGTAAAACCCTAAAATGAGGGCAAGAATAACATAAGCATAATCATAATTTGCGGTTGGACTTCTTAAAGCAGCGAGAACGTCACCAAAACTTCCCCACAAGGTGTAGGTTGAATACCCTAGGGTAATCAGCAAAATAAGCACGAGATTAATCGCGTACTTTTTGCCCTTACTTTTACGTTTTGGGGCTCTAGGTGTTTCTACGTTTGTCGCTTTATTTATTTCTTCCATATGAGTTTAAATTATAACACATTTCTTCGTTTATTTTCGCTTGGGAATGAGGCGAATTAGGCCTTTAATAAGTCGTAAATTCAGGATATTAACAATCCCCTTAATTTGACGCTTGGTGATTGTTCCACCAGAAAAAGCTGTAAAAGAGCGAATGGGTGTATCTAAAAATGAAGCAAGCATCGCTTTTTCTAAATTCTCATCGCCACTCGCCTTATCGCCTATCAACTCAGTGACCTTTTTAATCACGAACCTACCCATTTTTGTCGGGCGTGTATCATTAAGGCAGTTGTTGGCGCTGTAGGGCCTTTTTGTATTGGGGCGATAGTGCTTAAATCGTTGACCATAAAGTTCAACAAACTGATCAAATGGGACATCAAAGGACTCGTCCTTTAAATCGTAATAAGCAGGCAAATCCTTGCTTCTATCGACAAGTTCAAAATCAGTCTCGACCTTAACCACACGGGTCAAGCGAATATCCTCACTACTACTTCCTATATATATCTTATAAGTACAGCTATCGGTTTTAAAAGAATGAGACTCTACATCATAGATAGCAAAATCATCTTTAGTTAGATCGAATGTAATCATTGTCTCTTCTCCACCTCTTAAGAAAACTTTCTTAAAATTGCGAAGAATCCTTGGGGCTTGGAAAATCACTTGCTTGCGGGGACCCACATACAGTTGAACTACTTCAGCGCCATCAATCTTTCCAGTATTTTTCAAAGTGAAACTCACCGTTATTGTCTCTGTTTGATTAAAACTTGTCGCGGACAATTCGATATCCTTATATGCAAAAGTCGTGTAACTGAGACCATATCCAAAGGGAAATAGTACCGGTTTTTCTGCCTTTTGATAGTAGCGATAGCCAACATAAATTGATTCGCGATATTCAACATTGAGTTTTTTTACGCCAAAATAGGAATAACTTGGCACATCCTCAAGCTTTAGTGGATAAGTCTCAGTTAACTTGCCACTCGGATTAACAAGGCCAAACACCAATTGATATAAGGCTTCACCACTCCCTTGTCCGGCTAAGTGCATATGTAATACTGCCCTTACATGGTTAAGCCAGGGCATACTGACCGCACTGCCAGCGGAGAGGACAACGATAACATTCTCATTGACACTCGCGACACTTTCAATCAGTTTGACATGACTGTTAGGGAGGTCAATATGTTCACGATCCTTGCCTTCCATCTCATAGTCATCAGGTAAGCCAACCATTAAAATGACAGCGTCTTTATTTTTGGCGATCTCAACAGCTTGAGCTATAGTCTCGTCAACATGAGTGCCATCAAGGTGATAACCATCGCGATATTCAAAAGAGACACCATGAAGACTAAAGGCATCAAAAGCACTTTCAATTAACTTAGGATTAATTCGACTGCTCCCACTGCCCTGATAGCGGGGATGTTTAGCAAACGCACCAATGAGTGCAATCTTATTTTGTGGTGTAAGCGGAAGTATATGATTGTCATTTTTTAGCAAAACCGCCGCCTCGCTTGCGACTTTGACTGCCAAATTATGGTGATCACCATAATTAACTGAGCGGTCTTTTTTCCCTACTTTTTCTTTTTTATCAATCATTAAAGCCACAAGCGGACGTACCGCTTCATCAATCTGTTTTACTTTAATCCCTCGTCTGAAGAAATCGGTGATAACTTTTCGACTAGAAAAAGAATAACCAGGCATTTCTAGATTAAGACCAGCACGAAGACTATCTCCCAAGTCGACCACAGCCCCCCAGTCAGACATGACTAGACCCCTAAAACCCCACCGTTCACGAAGGATATCTCTTAAGAGTATTGGGTTACGGCTAGCATGTAAGCCATTGACCTGATTGTAACTGCACATGACCGTCCATGGTTTAGCGTCTTTAATTACCATTTCAAATGCGCGGAGATAAATCTCAAATAGGGCTCTTTCATCAACAATTGCGTTCATAATTAAACGCTTTTCTTCTTGATTGTTGACCGCGAAATGCTTAAGTGAACAACCTATACCCTTGGATTGAATAGCATTGACAAGCACAGTCGCTAAACGACCAGTGAGGTAAGGGTCTTCGCTAAAATATTCAAAATTTCTACCACATAGGGGGTTACGTTTGATGTTAATACCTGGTCCGAGTAAGATATCAACCCCCTTTTCAATACATTCCTTAGCAAGAGCCTGACCAACTTCGGCCATCAACGCGTCATTGAAGGTAGAGGCAAGGGCGACTGTCGTCGGAAAAGCAGTCGCGGGTAGCGACGTCTCAACTGCTCCCTCTGATTGCTGTTCGACTTTTCGTAAACCAAAAGGACCATCACTGACCACTATCGGCGCTAAACCCAAACGTTTAACTCCGTGGGTATGCCAAAAATCTTGACCAATGAGGAGGTCGACTTTTTCATTTAAACTCATCTTATGGAGGAATTGATCAACGCGTTCCATATCTAGTCCTTACTTATAAATAGTTTAATCGCCGCAAAAAGAGCATCATTATGTTGACCAATGAGCGTGTAATCAATCGTTTTTGAATATGCTAATAGGGCGTCACCCTTTAAGGTTTTAAGTTTTATTTGCATCGCCATTAACTCACGCTCAGCTTCAAGTGAAAGATAGACAAAATGGTGATGGTCAGGACAAGCAAAACGTTGGATTGAGTGGTCTTTTTCTATCAGTGGGAGAATGGGAGCCGGATAGCGGTAAGGAACGACTGGATCTTTTTCTCCGTGCGCAATTAGCGTGGGTACATGCTCTACTTTTAAGGACTCATAAAGGGATTGATTTGCGTATCTCCCCATTTTAATGCGACTCAGTAACATGTAATAACGGCGGGCGAGACGGCTCCCTTTAGTATAGATAATAGACACATCGGCTACACTAGGTAAACCATTAAGGACGACCGCTTTTTGAATCCGTTCATCATGAGTAAGATGATAAATATTACCGGCAACAAATCCCCCCCATGAGTGACCAACAAGATAAATTTTAGATGACTCAAATCTTGGTTCAGATTTTAAATACTTCAAACAGTATTCAGCGTCAACAAAGGGCCATGATAAATCGATAATATGCTTGCCTTCACTTAAACCACTTCCATGATTATCATAGGCAATAACCGCAAGATGGTTGTCTTCAACAAGGCGATTAATTTCTTTTGTATAGGCAAGATGGCCATTACCTATACCATGAAAAAACAGAATGACTTTCGAAAAATCTTTGACCGTTTCATTCGTATAAATAAAGCCTCTAAGTGTATGATTGTTTTTTGTTTGGAAACTAAAAGGCTCTGCGCTTAGTCCCGGAAAATCCGTCGCGTCAAAATATTTCAGAAGTGGATGTCCGTTATAGCGAACATACATCTTTTTTGTGACTGTAAAATATATGACAGATAAATAAAGAACATATAAAAGAATCAGTCCCAAGACTATTGATAGTATCGTGATAAGGATAATTGTTTCAGTTCCCATAATACCTCTTTAATTAGTATACAACATAAGTCGTTTTTCTTTAACTTGTTAAGTTAAAGGCTGAAAAAATAAAAATCCTTGATTTGATTCAAGGAATTCACTTTTGAATTGTGTTGAGTAACCAATACTGATACAAAATTAATC
>DATESM010000005.1:0-4150 GCA_035270805.1 Bacilli bacterium | reverse complement strand
AAAGTCAACTGTTAACTCCATCCGTCCTTGTTCGTGTTTTGTAATTTTTGATTGCATGATATTTCTCCTTAAATATAACAAAAGTAATTATATATAATTAACGTAACTTAATCAACCCTGATACATGTCCAAATGATACTTTTTGACGATGTTTTTAATGTTTTCGTCACTAATTTGATGACTTTTGAAAAAAAGAGCATGATTAAAACTTTCTTGCAGCGCCAAACGGGCTTGGTAGACAAAATAGACGGCCAGCGTCTTAGCGTCGGATTGGGTAAAAGTTTCTGGGAAGATTTCAAATGACTTAAAGACCGCTAGTTCCTTAGCAAAACCATAAACAGTCGTGTTTTTATTGTGCTTTTCAAGTTCTTTGATGACTTCCTTGAAGGCGACGTGCTCAGTCGGGATAAAAAAATCGCGCGTGTTAATGACACGGTTTTGCCCATAATAACAAACATCTATTTCGCGCTTTCCTAAGTAGATATGAGTGTTAAGTAATAGACCAAAAATCACATTACGTCCATAGTCATGTTTTAGACAGATGTTAATTTCTTCATCAAAATCCTCAAGGGGGAGCTTGGCTTGCCTGATGATGGTAAAAGCGCGCATTACTTCGTTGTAATCACCGCTTTTCAGCATACTTTTAAGGGCCTGTTCATCCGCTTCAAGTGTTTCTAACATCTTCTCGATGCGCCGTTCAAGTTTGATTTCTAAGGCTTTTAGCTCGTCCTCAATCGCCTGAGAAACATAGGGCATATCCTTATAATATAACAAGGCTTTACGTGCCTCAGTAAAAGACCTTAACTCAAACAAGATCCCAAAATGAAGTTCAAGGGTTGAAAGAGGGTTGGCCAAAAATAGACTTTCTTTGTTCACCTCGATGGTCATGAGTGCTTGCTTGAATTGTCCAGTTTTAATGTCGGTGCTGATTTTTTCCAGCAAGAGTTCTTGTTTGTTGTTCATAGCGATAATTTTATCATAACTATTGCTATTCCTCAAAGAAACGTAGGCAATATGCATTTTGAAAATATATTGGACGCTGAGGACATTTACATTGCGATTAGGCTTGATGAAGCATATAATAAAACCCGGCCTAACAAGGGAGTCACTTATGAAACAAACAAAAATCCGTAACATTGCGATTATCGCACACGTTGATCATGGCAAGACAACACTCGTCAATCAACTTTTAGAATACTCGGACACCCTTGAAGAGCATAATGTCCTCCTTGAACGGGCGATGGACTCTAATCCAATCGAACGCGAACGTGGGATTACCATTCTTGCTAAAACAACGGCGATTCAATATAAGGATTACCGTATTAATATCCTGGACACACCTGGTCACGCTGACTTTGGCGGTGAGGTTGAACGAATCATGAATATGGTTGACGGTTGCCTTCTACTGGTCGATGCTTTTGAAGGAACGATGCCACAGACACGGTTTGTCCTAAAAAAAGCACTAGAAGCCCATGTTAAACCCATTGTGGTTATCAACAAAATTGATCGTCCTAATATAGATACTGCCCAAGTGATTGAAAATGTACTAGAACTATTTTTAGAGTTGGGCGCTAGCGATGATTCATTTGATTTTAAGGTTGTTTATACCTCAGGTTTAAAGGGTACATCATCACTAAGTGATGACCCTTCTAGCCAAAAAGAAGGGATGACGCCTGTCTTTGAAACAATTATTAATGAAGTGCCCGCACCAGATGTTGATGTCGATGCTCCCCTCCAGTTTCAACCTGCTCTTCTTGACTATAATGACTTTGTTGGCCGGATTGGTATTGGCCGCATTAAACAAGGGACGATACGCCTTAATGATATGGTTACTTGTGTGCGACTTGATGGTAGTACAATTAATTTCCGCATTCAAAAACTCTATGGTTATTTGGGACTACATCGTGTGGAAATCAACGAAGCACATGCCGGAGAAATTTGTGCAATTGCCGGGTTAGAGGACTTAAATGTAGGTGAGACGATAAATGCACTCAACCAACCAAATCCCTTACCTCTTCTTCATATTGATGAACCAACGTTAAAAATGACCTTTGGCACTAACACTTCTCCTTTTGTCGGCCAAGATGGTAAATACCTGACTGCCCGTAAAATTGAAGAGCGACTCTTCCGTGAAGTACAAAAAGATGTGAGTTTAAAATTTGAACGCATTGTCAATTCTGAATCGTGGATTGTCTCGGGTCGTGGTGAACTTCACTTATCAATATTAATTGAGAACATGCGCCGTGAAGGCTATGAACTTCAAGTATCAAAACCTGAGGTTATCATTAAAACAATCAATGGTGTTCCCCATGAACCCTATGAAGATGTTCAAATTGATTTACCTAATGAGCACCTCGGTGTCATTATGGAAGCCCTAGGTGCACGGGGTGGTCAACTCATTCATATGAATACAGATGATACGATTACTAGACTTAATTATGTTATTGCTAGTCGGGGTCTGCTCGGCTTTATGACCAATTTTATGACGCTAACAAAAGGATATGGCATTATCGCGCATACTTATAAAGAATATCGCGTGATGACAGGCAACCAAGTGGGCAAACGACCAATTGGTGTTCTTGTGGCAACTGAATCAGGGATGGCAACAGGTTATGCCCTTCAACACTTGGAAGAAAGAGGAACGATGTTTATCGCACCTGGGACGCAAGTTTATGAGGGGATGATTGTTGGCGAAAATCGCTATGACATGGATTTAGCCGTTAATGTGACCAATACAAAAAATTTGACCAACCAACGTTCCGCCAATAAAGATATGAAAGTTGTATTAAAAACCCCACGTCTATTAACGATTGAGACCTGCCTTGACTACTTAAATCAAGATGAGCTTGTTGAAATTACCCCGAAAACATTTAGAATGAGAAAGAAAATTCTCAACACGCAAGAAAGAAAGAAATACGATTCACGCAGTCGCAATAGTGAAGAATAAAAAAAGCAAGGATTTAATCCTTGTTTTTTTCTTCGATATTATGATTCTTTTTAAATAGTTCAACCACACTCGGAAGTTCAAGAAAAGCGGTCATAAATTTTAGTTTAATCAGAGCGCGATAAATATAGAAAGCACCAACGCCACATAATGCGCCAACCACAAACCCACCTATCACATCACTGGCGAAATGAACTTGGAAGTAGATACGAGTGAATCCCATGATGAGTGGAATGAATAAAAACAACCACGACAGTTTCTTCTTAAAGGATAAAAAGAGTGGAAAGGCGAAAGTCATCGCGACTGTGGCATGACCGGAAGGAAAAGAGAATCCATCTTGCGCGAGTGCACCTGCTGCCTGCCACCAAGTATAATAATCCGAAGTGGTGTCCATAAATGGGCGAGGACGAGCAAAGGCATATTTGAGAATAACATTTGTCATTAAAAAACCAATCGTCATAGCAATCAGAGCAATGAGTGCTCCCTGCCTACTTTTTTTAAATAGCAATAAAAGCAGGGCAAGAATAATAAAAATCAGACCGCCATTGCCCATTAAGGTAATAATGCGTAAAAGCGTTGTCAAAAAATCACCAGCTAGATTCGCTAAGTCATGGGCAAATTTTGCTAAGCTGTAATCAAAAGTATCGATGGCAGATAATGTCATTATGTCAGTCATAAATTTTGGTCCTAACTTTTAGATTGTGTCAAATATAACATCATTATAACCTAATGGAAGGGCGATTAAAAATAAAAAAAAGTGTCTGGCTTAAGCCAAACACTAATGATCATAAAATGTTTTTTAATTCACGAATATCCCTAATTTGGTAGGTTGCGCCAACAAACTCTTTTTCCTGTCCATAGCCATAAAGACAGGCGATGGTATCAATATGATTGGCTAGTCCAGATTCGATATCATGAATACGGTCGCCAATCATTAATATGGGATGAGGTAATTCATCTTTAATATGAGCGAGAATGTCTTTTTTAGGGATAAAATCAAACATCTCTGAGACGACAAATCGGTGAAAGTAGGTATCGAGTTCAAATTCATTTTTATTGGCTTCCATGTAGTATATTTTTGAGTTAGAAAGATAAACAAGTTGGTAGCCTTTATCTTTTAAGTACTGCAGGGTTTCAAGTGCGCCCTCGTATAACTTGGCTAATATCTCTATTAAATCACTCGATGAGATTATCGATGTGTCTGAA
>DATESM010000004.1:0-7013 GCA_035270805.1 Bacilli bacterium | reverse complement strand
AGTGTGCTTACTCTGTCGCTGCGTGGTGGGACTAATATTCCTTATCACGAACTACTAACGCCACGTATTCCATCTGCGAGCATTAATCTAACAGTCTCATTTTATATCGAAGAAAGTATTAGTAATGAAGCCCGTAAGGTTACCTTCAATTTTCCAATTGAGGACCTGAGGACTGATGATAATGCTCAAACGAATATTATCCAACTTTACTTTGAAGATGTGATGAGCGAGGAAGAACTACCACTACTAAAAAGAGCCAACGCGATGTCGGTCTCTTATGAACTCCTTGATCATGAAATGATTAGGCCAGGCGGTGTGGATAATCCAGAAAATGATTATGAATTTGCCGTGATGATGTATGAAGTGATGCTTCCCTATTCTATCTGGAATTAATTTCTGCTTTGTTGATATCTAACCAAGAGCCGATTTCATAGTCGGCTTTTTCTTGTTCAAAAATTAGTGTTCCCTTAGCGGGGGTGAAAGTGAACTCACTAAAGTACAACTGATGATCAACAACATAGAAGTCAATTCTAACAAAGGGGAAATGGCGACCAAGGTCCTGAGCAATTTGAATCATTCTTTCATAATGAACAGGCCGTACTAGTTTCTCATCACTTGTTTTCCAGTGATTAAATTGTGCACCGTTAAAAGGTGTCCAATCGATATAAAGATTTGTGTAGCGAATATCTTTTCCGCGATTAGTCACAACATATAAGTAGCGAGCAACACCATTAAAAACATGAATCTTATACTCAACTGGCAAAGCATCCTCGTGACCAATATAGTGTTCAATGATCAATTCTGGTTTAATTTTCGAATAGTGAGGTTCAACGGTCTTAGCACCATAATCTGTTCTTAAATACCGCGTAAATAACTTTTTAAGACGCTTTAAGTCAAGTTGACTCTTATCAAGGACGATGTAATTAAAACCACTGGCGTGGGTGGCCTTAATAACAAATTGCTTGGGCAACATATCAAAATCGATGTCATCAAACTTTTGATAAATGCCATAACTTGGTATGAGAATATCTTGATATCCCTTTTCTTTGACAAACTCTCGGGCTCCACGACGTGAGGAAGCACGGATAACCCCTTGATGTTTAGGATAAGTGTAGAGACGAAGATATTGCAGTTTTTCACTGTAACGCTTAAGTGTTTTCCATTCAAGTTTATGGCCAGTGATATAGCGATATTGAAGCGAAATATATAACTTTTTATTCACACATCTTAAAAGTGGTTGTAGTGTTTTAGCCACAAATCTTTTGACTTTATTTTCTTTGAAATTAGGGTTTCCCATGCGATGGCTATCCTTTTGTCTTCTTGAATGTTTCAAGAACAATATCCTCTTTTAGTAGTGCAAGTGTAATCACATAAATAACGCCACAGACGAGCAGCATGACAAGAATGAGTGTCAGTGGATTGGTGATACTTAAAAGCGGTGTGACAAAGTAGGTAAAGACACCAATCAGGCCAGTTGCAAAGACGATTTTTAGGTTATTGAAATTGAAGATATTATTGAATACGTAGCGGCGGGTGAGACTGACAAGAACGATGAGGACGATCACATCAGATAAAACGGTGGCAAGCGAAACACCGAGTAGTGGTTGATTTTTAAAGATTGTAAAGACGCTGAGAATGGAGAGACCTAGATTAAGGACGAGTCCACCGATCATTGTGTAAAAATAGAGCCGTTCTTTTCCTAGTGGTAGGAGAACCTGTTGATAAATGTTATCGGCAAGCGAGTAGGTAAACATGAGTGTCGCTAATAACATAATAGCCAAAACCGCATTATCAATGGCGGCCGGACTCCAATATATGTCGTTAGAGACGATAAAGCCAACAATTTGAGGGGCCAAGAGAATCATCATCGTTACCGCAGGAAGGGCAATGAAGAAGGTGATATTTGTTGAATAATTATTGATTTGGTTGAATTCTTTGATGTTGTTAGTTT
This sequence comes from Bacilli bacterium, assembly GCA_035270805.1. Taxonomy (GTDB): domain Bacteria; phylum Bacillota_I; class Bacilli_A; order RFN20; family CAG-826; genus DATESG01. The sequence continues at coordinate 5,062 of DATESM010000004.1, read as the reverse complement.
TTAAAGCCATCGTCGCTCTTGGAATAAAGACTGCACTTAAACTTGTAATAATTGTGATGACTATTTCGATACCGCGCACGCCAACAGCATAGGAGCCGACAAGACTCTTTGTTTCATCAACATAGCCTAATAAAAGACTATCAGCTTGGTTATAAGCCGTAACAATGAGGGTGATAAAGAAAACAATGAGTAAAGGTTTAATCGCCCCTTTAAGCACAATGCGCTCTTTGGGGAGTAGTGAGATTTTCTCTCTTTTTAAGAGAATCAAATTAGCGGCGACAGTCGCAAATGTTGTAAAAAGTGCTAAGAAAGCATAGGTGAATAGATGACGGTCATTTCGAACAAACATGATCACGAGCAAAAGACCAATTGAACCGGTCATCACCGACCTTAAGGCGATGTAAAAATGTTTTTCAAGGGCTATATACACCCATTCAAATGAGAAGACGCCAACCAGGAAATTGAGTGACAACAGCATGACTAGGGGCCGTGAAGTGAAATCAACGACCGTATCATTAAGACCAAAAACGATGAGGAGCATGACTGCATAGGAGGCGATGGTTGTGATCAGTTGAAGAAAAAAGTAAGTCTGTACTTTTTTTGAGAGCAAGACGGGGTCATCTTTCACTTTGGCACACTCACGAATGGCTACAGTCGGAATACCTAATTTTGCAATAATCAAAAAGAAGTAAACAAAGGTGTTGGCCCAGCTATATTGGCCCATCGCAATATCGCCAAGGGCAGTTGAGGCAAAAGGAAAAGAAATGAACGACAAAAGTGTAATCGTTAAAGTACGAATGAGATTAACGACAATGTTGGGTCGTAATTGATTTCTTGTCATGTGTATTATTATATAACGAACTCGTTATATACCAAAAACATTTCTACTGATTGAGTTGTTCTAATAGTAGTTCAATCTTACGTGAGAATTCTTTTTTGCCATAAGCTTCCTCGCCTAACTCTTTGGCCTTAAGTGCTTTAACTAGGAAATCGTCATAGTGTTCGCACACTCTTCTCAGCGCGTTTTCCAATCCTTCAACACTATCGTCGCACCAGCAGACGTTATTTTTGTACACGTCTTTTAGCAAAGTGTGATGGCAGGAAATGACTGGGCGTCCAGTGTTGGCGAATTCAATTACTTTACTTGGTACTGAGTACTTATCAAGCACTTCGTTAAAGGGGCGAGGGTTGACGTTAATATAGGCTTCGTTAGCGTACATAAGCGATTGATAGGGACTGACGGCACCGACAAAATCAATGCGCGGGTGACTTTCCGCTAAAAGGGCAATTTCATCACTGAGTGGGCCATGGCCGGCAATGACGAGCCGAAGGTCACATTTAAGTTTTGTAAATGATTCAATTAAGTTTTTAACACCATATTTCTCGTATAAAGCCCCAGCAAAATAGACGTATTTACCGAATTTACCATCAAGATCTGATTTAATTTTTGTATATGAAAGGACACCATTAATGATTGAGAATGGTTTGAGATTTTTATTGGCATAGGCATTTAACTCTTCGGTTAAACAAATAAATCCATCACAAAGTTTAAAACTTTTCTCAACGTCCTTGATGTAATCGGGTTTGACGCCAGTTAAGTTATGGGGGTTATCACTTAGGATACCAATCACTTTTGTTTTATAACGATTTTTAACATGCCGAGCAAGATGGGACAAATTCAGATTGAGCAGGTCGACAAAGACATAATCACCAGCCGTAATTTTTAGGGAACGAATAATGTCCTTACTGTTTTTATAGAGCTCTAGATTACGAATGAGTGGTTTGGTGCGAAATCCTGGATAATAAAAATTATGATGAATTTCATCAAGGACAGCATTAAGGTTTGTGTTTTTGTGATTGAGCGGTCGTTGACTGATTGCTTTGACTTTATAGTGTTCGTTTAAACTTGTGATAAAACGATAATGAAAATTTTGATTACTAGGATTTGGCATTTGCACAACATACTTCATCAATTTTTCAAAATCATTGAAGTGCATGGCGTTTGTTAAGTATAAAATTTTAATCATTTGGCTTCCTCTATGATTTCTAAATGACGGGCAACCATCATTTCAATTGTATTGTTTCTTGCTGTTGAAATAGCCGCGGAGAAGAAGTTCTTTTTAACGAGTTGTAGAATTTTATCACGCAGTGAGCTTTGGTAATCAAAGACGAGTCCGTTGACGTCATCTGTGATCAAGGCTTTTGTCGCCACCATACGATCGCTAGCCAGAACATTAGCGCCCATTGCCAGTGCTTCATTGATGACGTGTCCGTAGATGTCATAGCGGCTGATATAAAGGGCACCATCGCTATGTCGCACAAATTCGAGCGCATCGCAACTCTTCATGAAAGGGAGAATATGAACATTAGGTAAGTGATGTTCCTTAATATATTTTAAGTATTTTTGCTTCTCTTTACCATCACCAATCAAAACTAGACCATAATCCTGAGGCATCGTCGACCAGCATTTGATTAATTCGAAGTTGTTTTTTCGTGGGATAAAGCTCGTTACCGTCACGAGTACTTTTGCTTGATTGATGTTTTTATCTTGCCAAAATGTTAATTTTTCTGTTTTAGTTGCCTCAACCTTTGCTAACTGATGTTCATACACAGTCGAGTAGGGAAAGTGATAAATTTGCTCAGGAGTTACCCCGTATTTGAGCAAGTAGTCATCGGCTTTAGTCGAAGGGGAAAAATAAAACTTTGCACCAGATAAGAAGTAACGTTTGATGCGTGATTTTATTTTTGACTCCTTTTTAGCCACACCACCATTGATGTAAAAGGCGTAGGGGATGCGATGCTTTTTAAGATATCGCAGTGTTAGCATTTCGGTTAGTGTCGAATAACCATTAATGATAATTAAATCATAGTTGTTCTTTTTCAAATGTTTCATGGCCCCAAGCGAGAGATGGTTTTCATCACCGATACTCAAGCCCTTAATAGGGTGAATTTGGAAGTTAATTGTTCTTTCATCATAAAACAAGCGATTGCGATCTTTGTTTTTTAGTCGCTCAAAAATCACATGCACATCATGTTTTTGGCTCAAGCCATTGAATAACTTGACTTTATAAGGAGCGGGATGATTAAAAAGAATAAAAATTTTCATACCTTTATTATACACAATAATAAAGAGATAAAACGGACTTCATGTTACAATTATTTTATGGAAAATAGTACATGGCAACATTTCTTTGCTCAAGAAAATGAAAAATTGTATTTTCGTCATATGATGAACTTTATCGAGCAAGCCTATCAACATGATAATGTTTTCCCACAATTTGAAAATGTGTTTAAAGCCTTCGCACTCACGCCGCTTGATCGGGTTAAAGTCGTCATTCTTGGCCAAGATCCCTATCATCAACCGGGTCAAGCGATGGGGTTAGCTTTCTCAGTGCCAAATGGCGTCAAAATCCCTCCAAGTCTATTGAATATTTATAAAGAAATACAAAATGATTTAAATGTTAGTATGGATTTTTCTTCTGGCGACCTCACCTATTTAGCTGAGCAAGGGGTCCTGCTGTTTAATCCTATATTTACAGTCGAACAAGGCCGTCCACTTTCGCATGATTTTCCCTTTTACCGTGAACTCACCCTCCAAATTTTCAAACGACTATCGCATATTAAACGACCGATTGTTTATGTCTTGTGGGGGAAGAAAGCGCAAAAGATGGAAAAGTATATTCATAATGAGAACTGCCTTGTGATCAAGACCAACCATCCTTCACCCTTGTCCGCTAATCGGGGAGGCTTTTTTGGTCTCCATCAATTTTCGACCATCAACCAGTATCTCATCAATAACAATCTCTTACCGATTAGATGGCAAAATAAATAAGGGTGTGTTAATCTATTTTTACGGGAGCTTAGTAGTCTAGGCTGAGAGGAGTTCACTTGAGAACTCGACCGCACCTGATCTGGGTAATGCCGGCGGAGGGAAGCACATTTGAATATCAAAGTGTCCTTGCGTCAGCAAGGATTTTTCTTTGAAAGGAATTGTGTATGAAAAAAGAAAATGTCATCAAATTGCTAGCATTTTTGCCTTTATTTTTTGCGATAACGGGAGGCGCATTTATGTTTTTACCCGTTATATCTATTAACGGAGTCTCCTCTAATATCATTGATATCATCAATCATGCGAGTTTAATGATCGCTCTCAAAGCATTGTTATTTGTCCTCTTTGGTCTCAATATATTAGCGGCAATTTTCATTATTTTGAAAAAGCCAGTCTTCAATAGTGTCGCCATTACATTGTATATCCTTGTTTTAACAACACTGATTTTGCTACCTAGTATTTTTACTGTGGCCGATGACACATTAGTGGTCAATCATCAATTAGGTATTGTTGTTAACATGATTTCTGTTTCCGTTAGTCTAATCATTGCACTCAGAGCCTTCTTTATGACGGTTAAGTTTACGATTAAAGAGATGGTGGAGCTAGGCGTATTGGTCGCACTAGCGGTTGTTTTTGACTTTATTCCCAAGATTAGAGTTGGGGCAACAGGCGGATCCATTAGCCTGACCATGCTACCCCTCTTTATCATTGCGTTCCGGTTTAATTTTGTGAAATCATTTGTCGCCAGCGGCATTATTTATGGATTGATTACTTGTCTTTTTGATGGTTATGGTTTTGCCACATACCCCTTTGATTATTTACTTGGTTTTGGTTTGATAAGTCTAACGTCCTTGTTTAGAAAGATTTCATTCCACAAACGTTATCCACTCTACTTACAAATTATCTTCTTTGTCACCGCTATTCTTGTTGGCGGACTTAGCCGTTTTATTGGTGCTACTTTAAGTTCGATGGTTATCTACCAAACAACACTCTGGGGAGGTCTAACCTACAATGCAACCTACATTTTACCAAGTGTTGGATTTAGTCTCGTTATTCTTCTATTATTCTATGGATTTTTAAGAAGTCTCAACGCTCGTTTTCCTATCCATGATTAATAATTAATCATTCAAACCTCCCTATGATATAATTATGAGGAGGGACTATGGTAAATAATTTATATCGGAAGACGATTAGAGAGCTTGAAAAACTTGTCACAAATAATGATCCATCAGC
>DATESM010000003.1:0-4354 GCA_035270805.1 Bacilli bacterium | reverse complement strand
TTATAGGCGCAGTAAGCAGAGCCCCCGTCACCACAGCGATGACAAAGCCCATTAAGAATGGTTGATAGGTTGTCGCAGTGATCAGAAATTGACCGATATGCCCAATCACAAAACTAATGGGCGGAAAAAGGAGCAGCGTCAAAAGATAGGCAACAATAATTGTAAAAAGTGGAATGATAATAATATCAACTGGCGTTTTTCTTCTGAAAACGAGTGAGACGAGTATCATTGTTAGCATGACGACAAAAAACGTCGTTAACGGATCGGCACTGGTCACAATGAGTGTCGAGGTCGCAATTGCTCCAGCAATCGGACCACTAATAAGCTTCAATCCTTTAAAATCAAGCGCAAAGCTAATCCCAAGACCAATCCCTACCCCCATTAAACCTTTAGCAACGAGTGAGACACTATTCAATCCAGCGCCAATATTGAAGACGCGTTCGAAAAGTGTAAAATCAAAATTGAGCCACTTGGCCACTTGGCCAATAATGACACCAACAATCAACGTTGAAAATAGGCCGAGTGCCATCCCGTTGATGGCATCAAGTAAGGCTTTTTTAAAATTTATTCCATTTATTTTCATATTCAGTTCCTTATCGAGAAAATTATACCAAATCTTATTCTAAAGACCACTTAAATTACTCATCATCTTTCTCTAATTGGAGGAGAATATCAAGTAATCGTCCTTCTAAGTCTTCTTTTTCGAGACTGAGTGCCTCTAACAATGGAAAATCAAGATAGACTGCTTCAAGTTTTTCCTGTTCATGGATGACTTTGAGTCTCAATTCAATTTGTTGTTGTTCATCAAGCAGTTTATTTCGTGCGTTATTTGTCAATTTTGTCTTGCTTCTTGTTTTTGTCTCTTTCTTCTCGGCCACAAGCTCGGGCTCATCAATTAATTGCTCTTTCAAATCCTGGTAATCACCTTCGACAAGCAGAGCATCTTGATTATGAAAGTAGAGGATGTGATTACAAACTTCATTGACAAGATAACGATCGTGACTAACAATAATGAGCGCTCCCTTATAATCCATGAGTGCATCAATCAGCGCATCCTTGGTGATGATATCCAAATTGTTGGTGGGTTCATCTAACAATAGCAGTTCATAATCTTGCAGGACGAGTCGTGCTAGATTTAAACGCATTAATTCGCCTCCCGAGAGGGCGCTGACACTCTTAAACACATCATCTTCATAAAAACCAAATCGGCCTAGATGGCTTCTAACAGCGGTCCTCCCCATCATCGGACGCAGAGTGTTAATGACATGATAGGGTGTGTCACTAGGGTTAAAATCAAAATCATTTTGCTTTAAATAACCGATATTTAACTTACGAAATAGTTCGATTTCTCCTTCTTTAAGCTCAACTTCACCTAAAATCGCCTTAAGAAACGTTGACTTTCCTGTGCCATTGTCACCCATGACCGCGATTTTATGATCGCTATAAAGATAAAAGGAAAAGGGATCAACAAGCACATGATCATAACCAAGACTAATATCATGAAAATACATCAACTTCTTTTTGGCCTTTAATGGTGAGGCTAGAGCTAGCTTAATTTTGGGACCACTAGTTTTAGGCAGAGAAATCCGTTCGATTTTGGCTAACTTTTTTTCGCGATCTTTTGCCCGACTAGTAAAACGAGGTTTAGGTTTATAAAATTTAATAAACCATTCGAGCTTTGCAATCTCTTTTTGTTGAATTTTGAATTGCCTTAATAATAATTCGGCGTTGTTTTTCTTTTCATTAACATATTGTTCATAGTTTCCGGTGTAACTAGTTAATGTGTTATTTTCTAACTCAAGAATTCGTGTTGCCACATCATCGATGAAATAACGGTCGTGAGAGACAAATAATACGGCGCCGGGATAGGCATTTAAATACTTCGTTAACCATTCAATTGTCGAGACATCAAGATGGTTGGTCGGCTCGTCTAATATCAATAAATCCGGGCGGGTAAGAATCAATTTTGCAAAACTGATCTTCGTCCGTTCACCACCAGAAAAAGAAGAAATCTGACGTTCATAATCCTGATGAGAAAAACCAAACTGCGTCAAAATCGTCTTAATTTGGTATAAATATTCGAAAGCACCTATATCTTGCATTTCAAGCAAAAGGCGATCATAGCGTTCACCAAGTTTAGGATTATCTGGTTCATGGCTCATCTGTTCACTGACAAGGAGAAATTGTTCGTTGAGGGCAATGTGACGTTCAAAAACAGTCATAACTTCTTCCATCAAAGTATTATCAACATTACGAATAACCTTTTGTGAAAGATAACCGATATTTTTATCACGGGCAACAATGACTTGACCCGGCTTTTTATCCTCACCATTCTCTGAGCAAGTTTCTTCACCAATGAGCATCTTTAAAAGTGTTGTCTTTCCTGTGCCGTTAGCGCCTATGAGGGCAACACGCTCTTTGTCATTGACTGAAAAAGTGAGGTTTGAGAATAACTCGACCACACCAAATCGTTTTGTTAAGTTGCTACCCGTTAAAATGCTCATACTCTCCTCTTTAAACTACCAAATTTTACCACAAAATCTAAAAAGTGTGAAAGCCTGTTTCACACTTACTATCACTAACTCCCTACCAACAATTGACATCGTCTTCATCAATATAATTGGTCGCTAGTCCACCTTTCGATGTCTCTTTATATGAATCATTCATATCAAGTCCGGTTTCATACATTGTTTTGACAACCACATCAAATGATATCTTCCGCGTGTCCGTCAGGAAGTAAGCTAGACCACACGCATCAATCGCCCGTAGTGCCGCAACAGCATTACGTTCGATACAAGGAATTTGAACAAAGCCATTAACAGGGTCACAAGTAAGTCCAAGATGATGTTCTAGGGCGATTTCGCTGGCATATTCAATTTGGTTGATTGATAGATTTAATAAAGTCGCATGGGCCGCAGCGGCCATTGAACAGGCCGAGCCGATTTCGGCTTGGCAACCACATACAGCCCCACTAATACTTGCATTAGTCTTGATAAGATTACCAATTAATCCAGCCACAGCTAGGGCGTTTATGACTCTCTCACTCGTGATAAAAGGATGCTTTTCTGCCATATAACGAATCACAGCAGGTAAGACGCCACAGGCCCCACACGTCGGAGCGGTAACAATAATGCCACCGCTTGCATTCTCCTCACTAACAGCAAAGGCGTAACTAGAAACAAGACGACTCTCTTTGACCTCACTTGGCTCATGATGAATTGTCTTATTATATAAAAAGGGTGCTTTTCTAGTCACTTTAAGAGGACCGGGTAGCACACCAGCTGTGGTGATGCCACGATTAATTGCTTCATTCATCGAAAGGTAAACATGGTTAAGAAATTTTTTGATATCTTCCCCTTCAAAGCGATAAACATAATCATGAAGGGTGAGGTGATGTTCGCGACAATACGCTTTTATCTCTTTAAATTTGTGGTGAGGATAAATTAGCGGAAACTCCACTTTTTCATCCTTAAAGACGATATCACCACCACCAACACTATATACTTCATATTCATTGAGTAGTGTCTCGTCTTTGTAAGAGCGAATAATCAGCGTATTAGGATGTCTCTCTTTATCAAGACGGTTACTCACATCAACAGGCAGCGGGAAACTGGCATCTTTTATACAGTCAATGGTGAGGTGTCCTTGTCCAGTCAAGGCGAGCGAGTTGAAAAGCACGACTTCAAGTCGATTTGCATCCAAAGCACGTTTTCGCACTTCAATAATAGCCCTTGCCGGCCCCATCGTATGCGATGAAGAGGGGCCATAGCCTATTTTATAAAGTTGTCTAATCGATTGCATAAGAGCTCACACGATAGTCCACATCACGTAATTGAGCGATGTTTTGCGCATTAAAAATTACCATAAGTTTAGTTAAATCGTTCAAAAAACTTTCAACCCGCTCCATCATCTCTACTTCTTCTAGGCTGGTCAGCGTTAAAAAGTAATATGATAAACCAACAGCTTTCGCCCCTAACACGAGCGATTTGATTACATCAAGTGCATTTCTAATCCCACCAGATGCATAGATATCTGCTTGCTCTTCAAAGGCTTTTGCACTCATTAAACTATCAACAGTTGAAATGCCAAGTTGTTCAAAAACTGACACCTCGTCTTGATTCCTCATGCGTTCAATAGCGGCAAAATTAGTGCCCCCCCGCCCCGATATATCGATGTATTTAACGCCACAGTCGAGCAGTGTTTGCATTGTTTCTTTTGACATACCAAAGCCAACTTCTTTAACAATCACAGGTAAAGAAAGCCCATTGACAATAGCCTTAATATTATCAATCCACGAGCGAAAATCACGGTCACCTTCACCCATGACGAGTTCTTGAATGAGATTAATATGGAT
>DATESM010000002.1:0-17998 GCA_035270805.1 Bacilli bacterium | reverse complement strand
TGCCTATCCTGTCCTCATGGCTAGTGACATTCTTCTCTATGATGCAAAAGAAGTCCCGGTCGGCGAAGATCAAATTCAACACGTCGAAATTACACGTGATTTGGTCAATCGTTTTAATAATCGCTTTGGCGAGGTTCTTGTCATGCCGGCTGCTAAAGTTAGAAAAGTCGGTAAAAGAATCATGTCTTTAAGCGACCCAACGAAGAAAATGTCAAAAAGTGACCCTAAAGGCGATATTTTCCTTGATGATGAAGAGAAGGTCATTCGTAAAAAAATCATGAGTGCCGTCACTGATTCAGGTAGTGAAATTTTATTTGATACTGAAAACAAACCAGGTATTTCTAACCTCCTACAAATTTATGCTGCACTTAAAAACGTTAGTATTGAGCACACAGTAGAAACTTTCAAAGATTATCGCTACGGTGATTTTAAAAAAGCGATTGCCGATGCCGTTTGTGAAGAACTTCTACCCTTGCAAGCTCGCTATAAAGCAGCGATTGAAACCGGACTTGTCGACCGTGTGCTTGAAGATGGGGCGCGTCAGGCAAGACTTGTTGCTAATGCAACGCTCTTACGCGTGCAAAAAGCAGTAGGATTAAGATGAGTCAACGCTATCTCATAGCCATCGATTTAGATGGCACTCTCTTAAACGAAGCCAAAGAAATTACTCCCTTAACAAGGGAGTATCTTTCGGGTTTGGCCCAGGCAGGGCATTGTGTGGTTATCGCCACTGGTCGTCCCCTTCGTTCAGTCTTAGTTTATCAACAAGTCTTAGGGATTGATTGTCCCGTAGTCGCCTATAATGGCACAATGAGTGTTGATTACCATCACATGCGCTTTCCAAAGCGAATTGTTAAATTTGATCGTCATATTGTTAAGCAAATTATTGATGAGGTTGGTATTGAACATTTTGACAATCTGATGGTCGAAACAGAAAAGTATATCTTTTTACTCCGCGAGGATGAAGAATTAAACAATTTCTTTTGGAATAACGGTCACGATATTGTCTATGGCCCCAACTTCGATTTTGATGATGATCCGATGACCCTGATTTTTAAGCCCCACAATAATGGTGAAGAAATCAAAGCCAAACTGAAAAAAGCAGTTGAAAAACACCCTGAATATAATCTTCGTTTCTGGTATGACTCTTATTATAGTGAAGTGTTCCTATCCTATGGCACTAAAAAACATGGTTTACAGTATATCGCGGACCAGTTAGGGATTGATCATCGTCACACAATTGCATGTGGGGATGCCGAAAATGATATCCAAATGCTTGAATGGGCCGAACATGCCATTGTCATGATTAATGGCAGTGAAGATGTCAAAGTTCATGCCACACTCATCACAGAAGACGATAACGATCATGACGGCTTAGTTGCCGCCTTAAAGAAAATCATTGGCTAGTAACCAATGATTTTTAGTATTTCATGATGAAGATGGTTTGCCATCTCACGGGCATCCTCGCGACTCTTTTCACTTCTAACACAATAATAGAACTTACATTTTGGTTCAGTGCCACTCGGACGGATAGAAATCGTCGACTCATTATCTAAGAAGTATTTCAAAACGTCACTCTTGTCAGTATGAAGAGGATATTTTCCCTTTTTATCTTCGCCATATTGATGGAGATAGTCTTCATGTTTAACAACAAGGTGTTCATCAAGTGTCGTCAAGGGGTTAGACCGCAATGTGGTGAGCATGGTCTCCATATTTTTTGCCCCTTCCGCGCCAGGAAACATAATTGAATAACTAATATCGTAGAAATAACCATGCTTTTTCATTAAATGATCATAAGCCTCATCGAGTCGCATCCCCATATGTTTATAATGATTAGCCATTTCGCTATAAAGAACCATAGCTTGTAGCGCATCTTTATCGCGTACAAATGGGGCAATGAGTAAACCATAACTCTCCTCATAGCCAAACTCAAAGTGAGCAGATTGATCATGTAAATCTTTTTCAACTTGATCACCTATATACTTGAATCCGGTCAAAAATAATTTGACACTTACCCCATAACTTTGAGCAACTTTATTGCCCAATTCTGAGGTGACAATCGTCGAATATATCGCACTATTTGACCTTAGCAACCCAAGTTTTTGCCGCTTCATTAATATATAGTCAAGGAGGAGAGCCCCACTTTCGTTACCCGTAAAACGAGCATAATCGCCATTGGAATCTAAATAAGCCAGTCCCAGTCGATCGGCGTCAGGGTCTGTGACAAGAATGATATCCGCCTGATGTAGTTGAGCGAGTTTAATGGCTTCTTCATAGGCCCCATCTTCTTCTGGATTGGGTGTCTTTGTGTTAGAAAACGCTGGATCGGCAGTCATTTGACTTTCAACAGGAATGACATTATATCCAAGCCGAGTAAAGAGTTCCATCCCTAAATAGCTCGCAGTGCCATGCTCAGGTGAGAAAACAATTTTAAGTTTTTGTGGCTTTAGCTCACAATCGATTTTAATGTTGATCACATCCTGTAAATACGCTTCATCAATGCTTTGATCGAGTAGTGTATTAACGCCTAAAGTAGGTGAGGTTGGCACGACCACATCAATCGCCGCTTCCATATCAGCAAGAAGTGTGAGCATTGGCGCTAATTTACTTGGGACTAATTGCGCCCCATTTTCATCATAGATTTTAAAGCCGTTGTACTCTTTAGGATTATGTGAGGCCGTAATCATGATCCCACCTCGACAGCCTAAATAGCGAACAGCATAAGATAATTCCGGTGTCGGTCTCAAACTATCAAAAATAAATGTATTGATGCCCATTTTATTGAGTGTTTGCGCACAATCAAGCGTAAAATCGCGAGATTTGTAGCGATTATCATGGGCAATCACGACTCCCTTTGTTGTGGCATCATTAAAGTGATTAACAAGATATTGGCCAAATGCAATCGTGGCTTTGCGAATGGTATAGACATTGACCCGAGCCGTTCCCGCTCCAAGTAAACCACGCATCCCTGCTGTTCCAAATTCAATGTCTTTGAAAAAGGCATCTTCAATCGCTTTGTCATCCATGCTCAGTAATTCACTTTTTAAATCGCTTGGCATTTCTTCTTCTTCAACCCAGCGACGATAATTTTTCCGTGCGTTCATTATCTTTCCTCGATTTCTTGTAATATTTGATCAAAATCACTTGGTAGAGGCGCACTTAATTCTTTATCATTTAAATAACTAAGTGTTCCTTCCATATTATAAAACTTCATTTTGTAGTGGTGAAGACATAATGTCGAAAACTGGCCACGTTTGCCATATTTTTCATCACCGACAATTGGATGTGCTATGTGTGCAAGGTGGACACGTATTTGATTGGAGCGACCTGTTTCAAGTTTGACTTCTAAAAGCGAATAGTCGCCATAATCCTTCAATAATTTGTAGTGTGTGACTGAGGGCTTACCACGCTCATCAACAAAAACTAAGCCACGGTTGTTGACTTCCTTGCTTAAGGCATAATTGATTTTGCCCTTGTGATCAGTTTGACCATGAACTAAGGTTAGATAAAGGCGTTCAACGGTGTTGTCGTGCAAGGCTTTACTCAGTAATTGGTTGACCTCTTGCTTTTTTGCGAAGATAACAAGCCCACTTGTGTTTTTATCAATGCGGCCTATTGGACTTGGAACATAACCACGATTTGCAGGGTTAAATTCACTTTTGTTGTTTAAATAAGTTAAAACTTGATTCGCTAAAGTATCTTCTTGCTCATTGATATCACTATGGACAAGCAGGCCGGTTGGTTTATTAACGGCAAGTAAATCGTCGTTTTCAAAAATGATGTCCGCTCTTAATAGCACAGGCCTAAATTCATAGGCAACAATAAAATCTTCTTTTTGTTGTTTGTTGAGAAATATACTGATTTCTTCCCCGTCCTGAATAATATAGTTTTGATCGACCTTTTTGTTATCGACCTTCACATCCTTCAGGCGAAAAAGACGATAGATAAAGCTACTTGGTGCATTGGCTAGTTGTTTTTTGAGATATTTATCAATTCTTTGATTGGCTTCAATCTCGGTGATTTTGTATATTAATTTTTCCATATTTAAATATTAACACAATCAATAATACTCACGGCCAATAAACTCTTACTATTAACGAATAATAATCATGATTTTTTTTGCTCTTAAGTGATGACATAAAGTCATTTAGTTGCTATAATAATTTTCACGGAGAAGTACCCAAGTGGCTGAAGGGGCGGGCTTGGAAAGCTCGTAGGCTTGTAACAGGGCGCGAGGGTTCAAATCCCTCTTTCTCCGCCAGATTTAATATCAAGCAGTTGCGAGACTGCTTTTTATTCAGGAAAGTAATAATTATCCCCCTCCAATATATTGGAGTGCTAAAATAACAAAGGTAGAGTGTAATGAAATATTTCAAGATTATGTACAAAATGACTGAAGGCTTCCGTAAGCATTACTTGCTTGTTTTCATCATGATGTTTTTTAATATTGCCCTCAATTTGATTCTATCTTATCTCAATGCCATCTTAATTGATGTGCTAAACAATGATATACCTAATGGCTATATACCTCGTTTTATTCTTGAACTACTCGGAGGTCAAACCTATTTGCGACAAAATATTTGGCTATTAGCCGTACTTATCGTCAGTGTTGGCCTCACGACCGCAGTTATCAGTGCGACAAGACATTCACTTCGGGGTTATATTTCAACAAATATTGGTAAACGCACCCAACTCAAACTATTTCACCACATTGAAAGACTTCCCTATGAATCATTGAAAAAAATGCAAAGTGGGGACATTATCCAAACGTGTACGCGTGATGAGGAAGTGCTTCGACGTTTTGTCATTTTCGAAGTCTCAATGATCGTCTACACAACGATGCTTGTTTCTGTCTCATTTGTCATCTTACTTGATATCTCATGGCAGTTGGCCCTGACCGCAATTGGTATCTTGCCAATGATGATGATTTACTCCTTCTTCTTTGTCAAACGAGTGCGGAAACTTTATCGTATTGCCGATGAAAGTGAAGCACAAATGACTGCGAAAATCGAAGAAAACATTCGCGGAACAAGAACCGTTAAAGCTTATAACAATGAAAAGCACGAAATTGATAACTTTGAGAATTATTTAAAGGATTATGAGAACAAGGCGCTGAAGTTTGAAAAAACAAACAGTATTTATATTTCGACCAGCGACATTTTTGTCTTCGGACAAATTACACTGACAACTTTATTTGGCATCTATCTCACTTATATTGGTCAAATTAGTGTCGGTGCCCTCTATTTAGGTATTACCTATGTGTCCCAAATCGTTTGGCCAGTTAGAAGTGTTGCTTCAATTCTTTCTAACCTTGCAAAAGCGGTTGCGTCGATGGATCGGATGAACATTATTTATAACCAACCTCTTGAAGACCTTGATTCTGGGGATAAACCAGAACTGAAAGGCGCGATAGAATTTAAAAACGTATCGTTTAAGTATGATGATGGGGAAGAACTCATTCTCAAGAATATTAATCTCACGATTAAAAGTGGACAAACAGTCGCTATTATGGGGAAAACGGGCGCAGGAAAATCAACATTTGCTCATCTTCTCAGTCGTCTCCACGATGTTAATGAAGGACATATCCTTATCGATGGTCATGATATCCAATCAATCAACCGTCAACATTTAAGAAAAAGTGTGGCCACTGTCTTACAAGAACCCTTCCTTTTTTCAAAAACAATTATTTCTAATTTACGGATTGCTAACGAAAAGGCCAGTGAAGAAGCTATCTTTAAAGCAGCGCAAATTGCTCATATTCACGATTCAATTTTAACCTTTAAGAATGGCTATGACACCGCCGTGGGTGAACATGGTGTCACCTTATCGGGTGGACAAAAACAACGACTTGCGATTGCGCGGACAATTATTAATCAAGCACCTATTCTCATCTTTGATGATTCACTCAGTGCAGTTGATACAGAAACTGATATTCAAATTAGAAGTGCGCTCAAAATGAGAGAAAAAGATAGCCACACAACAACGCTTATCGTTACACACCGTGTGGCCACCGCGAAAGATGCCGATTTTATCATCGTGCTCGATAAAGGCAATATTAGCCAAATCGGTACACATGACGAATTGATCAATCAAGAAGGTCTTTATCACCGAATCTATGAGATTCAATCAAGGATGGCATAATTATGATGAAAGATAGCTTTGTAGAAGAAAAGCTCCCCGAACGCGTTAATATGTCGGTCTGGGTGCAAATCCTTCCTTACTTGAAAAAGTATTGGCTTTTTCTCATTTTTATTGTCGCCGCTATTGGTTTTACTGCATTTTATGACTCTTCCTTTATCCCCCTACTCAATCGCGCAGCCTTTAGTTATTTACAAACCGCTGAGCTTCCGGGACTTAATATTGCAACGATGAGTTTCGCGGTCAATTTCTTTGGCTTAAAATTCAGTCTTGGCTTCTTCCAATACATCGCCTTGCTGCTCGGAGCAATGGTTATTCGAGCAGGAGCAATTTTAACTAATCACTATTTAACCAATTATCTTGCGGTTAAAATCATGATTGATATTCGCCGTGACGCTTTTATCAAACTACAAGAACTCACTTTTAGTTATTATGATAAAACACCATCAGGCTGGTTAATCGCAAGATTACAAAACGATACAAGTAAAATTAGTCGTATTTTGTCTTGGGGACTAATCCGCACCATTTGGGTCACTTCTGAACTCCTCTTCACCCTCATTACAATGTTTTCTATGTCCTGGGTTCTCTCGCTTGTCATTTTGTCAACAGCACCCATTATTATTTTCCTCGCCCCCTTCTTTGAAAAACGCTTATTAACGCTAAGTCGTCGCGCGCGAAATGCCTATAGTCGCTATGTGGCCTGGTTAGCGGAGTGTATTACTGGGGCAAAGACAATTAAGAGTCTGGCGATTGAAGAAACGACATTTGAGGAAACAACTAACATCACCGAGGACATTCGTAAAAAACGTTTCCGTTCACAAAGGATGCACGCATTATTTCAACCAACAGTGAATGTCATTGCCGTTTTGACTACGGCCGTTATCGTTATTTTTGGCCCTCTTGTTGCCCCTAAACTTCAGGGTGGGGAGATAGAAGTTGCTCTCCTGATTATTTTTATTGGATTTATTAGTAGCATTTATAACCCAATCCAAGAGTTCGCCGATATCTTTGGCGAAATCATGGAAACGCAAGCGAGTGTTGAAAAGGTGATGTCAATTATTAATACTGAACCTGCAATTTTAGACCGCGAGGATGTCGTCGCTAAGTATGGTGACTTCCACTATCCCAAAACAGAAAATTATGAAAGAATGTCGGGAGATATCACCTTTGACAGTGTCTCTTTCTCCTATATTGAAGGCGTTGAAGTCCTTCACCCTCTTAATCTTCAAATCAAGGCTGGTACCAGCGTAGCCATTGTTGGCGAAACCGGTTCAGGTAAATCGACATTTGTCTCTCTTCTTCTTCGTTTTTATCAGCCAACAAGCGGAAGAATTCTCATTGATGGCCTCGATTATCGTGAACGATCAACTGGCTGGCTAAGAAGCAATACTGGCTTTGTTAGCCAAACAAGTTTTATATTTAATGGCACTATTTTTGATAACATACGTTATGGCAAACTCGACGCGACTATGGACGAAGTGTTAGCCGCTAGTAAGGCAGTTAATCTCCATCAATTTGTTGATAAATTACCAGAAGGATACATGACAAAGTTAAGCGATGCGGGGCAGGAACTCTCCGTTGGGCAAAAACAACTCATCAGCTTTGCTCGGGCGATTATTCGTAATCCCCGTTTGATGATTCTTGATGAAGCAACAAGCTCGATAGACACTGAAACAGAAGCCCTCATTCAGGGGGCTGTTAATAAGGCATTAGAAGGGCGCACAAGTATTATTATCGCTCACCGTTTATCAACGATTGTTGATAGTGACCGTATTTTAGTTATGAAAGGTGGCCATATCATTGAAGATGGTAGTCACGCTGAACTAATGGCTAAAAAAGGTAGTTACTTCCGTCTCTATATGAACCAATTTAGCGAACTTCAAGTCGGAGAACAAATCGATCAATATGAAAGGCAAGTCGAAAAATCAGGCGAATAGTGCCTCATTTTTTGCTATAATAGAACCATGAAGAAATTAAAAATTAAAACTAGTTTTGTCGGGCTTAACATTCAAGGCCAAGGTGTCGGTGCGGCCACCATTGAACAAATGAATTTATTGAAAGATCGCTGCAGTGACTATTTTGAAGTTTTAGAGAACAAAGGCCGCGGCGATATTCTCCACGTCCATACGATTGATCCTCGCTCTTCTCTTAGAGCCACATTTTCTCGCGTTCCTGTTGTGATGCATGTTCACTTTATTCCTGAAACACTTGAAGGCTCAATTAAACTGCCTAAATGGGCTGCTAAAATTTATAATTGGTATGTGTTAAAAACATACAAAAAAGCTAGCAATATCGTTGTTGTCAATCCGATTTTTATCAAGGATTTAGACCGCTATGGCATCGTCAAAGAGCGCGTCACTTATATTCCAAACTTTGTCAACGAAGAAACATTCTATCCCTCGCCGATTGAGAAAAAGCACGCAATCAGAGATCAGTACGGCATCGCCCGTGATGCTTTTGTTGTATTAGGAGTTGGCCAAGTGCAAACACGTAAAGGCGTCCTTGATTTTGTCGAGGTTGCTAAAAAACTGCCTGACATTCAGTTTGTTTGGGCCGGAGGGTTCTCTTTTGGTAAAATTACTGATGGTTATGAACAATTGAAAAAAATTATTGAGAATCCACCTAAGAATGTCAAATTTCTTGGTATCATCAACCGCAGTCAGATGAATGATATCTATAATCTAACGGATGTCTTCTTTATGCCTTCATATAACGAATTATTTCCAATGGCCATTCTTGAATCCTGCAGCGCAGGTGTCCCTATGTTATTAAGAAATCTTGATCTCTATGAAGACATTCTCTTCCACAAATATCTACAAGCAAGCGATAATGAGGGATTTATCACACTGCTTCGTCAATTAAAAGATGATGAAAATGTGATGAAACAAGCAAAAGAATACTCAGCTTTCATTAAGAATCATTATTCCCGAGATAATGTCGCAAAAATATGGGTTGATTATTATCAAAAAGTTAAAGCCGATAACTTATGTAAGATTGCAAAACTTAACCGCATCAATAAACGACACAAAAGAAAAGCATGAGTCACACTCATGCTTTTTACTTAGGCTAAGTTGCCTTCTTTAATGTAGTCGACAAGTAATTGATAGGCATATGTCCTTGGTGCCATTTCCTCAACAAGCGTTAAGTTGTTTGGACCATAAGCCGTCGTATATTGATCAACAATAATATAATAGGTTGCCCCTCTATCGATTGAATAACGAATCGAATTTCCATATTCACTATATGAAGTAAAGTAATTACTATTACTTGTGTTTATAAATTTATCCAGCAAATCACCACCGCGAATGGCAACGAGTTCGAGATTATTTTCAAATGGAAATAACTCTTGAACCATCGACACATTGATTTTTCCCGCTTCGAGCGAATAGGGTGAGCGCGTATTTAAGTAGCCTCCCCCTAAAACAATGTCATAATTTTGGCTCCATACTTCAAGTCCTTTTTTAATATATAAATCAGCGACAACTTGCCGGAGATAATTGCTATATCTTGTCGTCGCGTTGTAGCCAATCGGGGAATAAATGTCACCAATCATATCCGCATATTTGCTAAATAGTGATGCCGCATAACTGTCTTCATCAAGGTCTATCATATCCGCGGTATAAACAAGATCAGCCTCATTGACACTCATCTCTTTAAGATCGAAATCATAGGTGAGATTCACATACGATAAGGCCTCCCCATACCCTCCAGCTTGCAGGTGATAAACTCCAAATGGATCGGTGTAAATCGTTTTTTGGTGGGTATGACCTTCGAAAACAAGATCAACATAACCATTGCTGAGACTGGAATCATAATATGATGATATATCGAAGTTGCTCAGTGAAGAGATACTGCTTTGTGCTGGATAAGTATAACCACCATTCCCAAAGCCATCATGGAGTGAATAAATAATGATATCGGCGCCTTCACTTTTTAGTTTATCTGATTCATTTTTGACTAATTCGGTCAGTTCATAACCAGTTTTAAAATCAACATCTTCAACCCAGGTCGAGAGAATGGAATTTTTGACATTACCAATTGCACCGATAATGCCAACCTGGACCCCACTCATGTCAACCATGACCGAAGGCTGAGCATAGGATACTCGTTGATCGCTATTGCTATCAAAAAGATTAATCGCCAGCATCGGGAATTCTGCTGCTGCTTGGTTGCTTGTGATATAGGCATCAGACCAATCATATTCATGATTACCAAGTGTCATTGCGTTAAATCCGACATCATTCATCCAGTCGGTGACTAATAACCCTTTAGTATTATTTGATTCTGATGACCCTTGCCACATATCTCCACTTGAGATAATCAATGTGTTAGGGTTATCTTCTCTTGCTGCCTTGAGATAAGTTGAGGTTTTGGCAATGCCCGCATTGCCATTCTTATCGATGATAGCCCCATGCAAATCATTGATGGCGTAAACATTAAAGTCTACCCTCCCTGATTCCTCAAATGAAGTTGAACTCTCCTCACTTGTTGAGAGTTCGTCTTGACTTGTCGACGTTTCACTTGGCAACGAATCTTCGCTACTTAGTGAGGGCGTAATACCACATCCTGTCATTAGGATGGCGATAAATAAAGGGATTGTTTTATATTTCATCTTTTACTCCTCATAGTAATTTCAATTAATTATAATATAACATCGAAAGAACACATAACGTTTTACGATGAAAAAAGGTCATTTAAGACCCATTATTTATCATTTAACTGGTTTAATGTAGAATCGCCCGAAAACCTGACGCAAAACAAGCACATTAATAAAGGCATGAGAATCGTTTTCTTGAACAAATTTAACAAGACGCGTTGTTTCATTTGAAGAAACTGTCATATAAATAATCGAACGTTGTTGGCCCGTAAACGCACCGATTCCTTCAACTGTCGTCGCGCCGTGGGGAAATTCAGTAATGAGCTTTTTAGCCAGTTCATGATCATTGGTAATGATTTGAACCTGGGACTTTTTATTTCTTACATTAATCAGATCAACAACAAAAGCATGCATAAACGTATAGATGATTGAAGAAATCAAACTTGTGATAGCAAGACTAACTTCTGTCAGTCCAATATTATTAAAATTTTCATGAATGACAGCATCTGGCTGAATTAAATTAAGAATAAAGTAAAAACCAAAGACAAACGAGTTCGCAATAATTGAATATTTTCCGACTCCTTCGCTCTTTCGATTGGCAAAATAATAGGCAACAATGTCCATTCCTCCGCTGCTCACGTCAGCTTTGAACGCTAAAGCGGCACTAAGTCCGGCAAGAATACCGGCAAATAAAGTTCGTGTCAATTGTGAATCATAAACGACCGCTGTATCCCACGATGAGGGAATGATACTAATAAACAAGGATGTAAGGGCAACATTGATCAGCGAAAAGATTGTAAATTGCTTGCCGATTTTAAACCAACCCAAAAGAAAAACAGGAATATTGAGGACAAAGTATAAAATGGATTGGAGGTTATTCGGGTTCAGTCCCGTCCAGCCAAATATATCATGGACTAATTTGACGAGGTTTTGTGCAAGCCCGGACACCCCACCACTAACAAAGTGAATTTGAATACCATAACTGCCAGTTAGGTCAGGTGCGATAAAAATACGATACGCGAGTGCATAGGTAAAGGAGGACAGGAGACACATTAAAATAACAAAGGCATACTCAACTGTCATCTTCATGCGTGGATGCTCACCCATATACTTACGATAAGCCTTAGAAAAAGCGGATTTTTTTGACATACATTACCTCATGCCTCTAGATTATAATTGTAATATTTTTATAATTCAAACTAAATAGAAAATAAGCAAAAAAAGAAAAATATAAAGTGTTGAATTGGTCTCCCGTGAATGCTATCATATTTATGCTATATTTTTTAAATATAGGAGGTTATACATGAAAAAAGTTTTATCTGCTATTGGACAGTTCTTTGTCCGCATCGGACGTTGGATCAAAGATACTGCCTGGATTCAACCACTATTAATCGTCGGCGTTATCTTCGCCATTATCTTCTCGATTCCTTCAATCGTTGATGGTATCAATGCAATTAACGATCGTCGTAATAGTGCCCACGAATACTACAAAAAATTTCAAGTTTCTTTAAAGGGTGCTGAAGACAGTGCCGCCCAAAAGTTACTCGATGAAATTTACGCTAATGAAAATGGCGAAAGTGACACTTTAGATGGACAAAAATTCTTCCTCCTCTTCTCACAAGAATCATGCAGTGCTTGTGAAGCGGCTCGTGAAGGTTTTGAAAAACTATCATCTTACAATAAAGATGATTTAGGTGGCGTCAGCTTTTCCTTAAAAACTATTGATGTCAAACAAGACACCGATGAAGACTGGAAAGAAGAAAATGCAACCGCAAACAGTGCCTTTGAAGCGTTCTTAGACCGTAACATCATTTACTTTGAAGGTTATGCTTCAGCAGCCCAAAACAGTAACTATTACTTAAATAATGGGATTGATGATGCGACAATCGAAAAAATTCAAAGCGCGGATGTTAATCAATTTTTAACACCAACTGTTCTCCTTATCGACTTCACCGACAGCTCACCAATTACTAATGGTGGTGTCACCAATGTTTTCATTAACATGGAAGGCGATACCTCAGTCCAAAAAGCCGAATTCTTACGCGATGCTTGGCTCTACACCGGCGACTTTGGCGCTTAATTAACTCAAAAACATAAAATTGAACCTCCTAGGAGGTTCTTTTTTTATACAAAAAACCTCTACTATGGCAGTAGAGGTCAACGCTATTGATTTAGAATCCAAGGCTAATGATATATTTGACTAGTTCATCACAAGTCTTATCGCAAAGCACTTGGGTCTCGGCTTCAACCATGACGCGAACATAAGGTTCGGTTCCACTTTTGCGGACAAGAACACGACCTTTGCCATCAAGTTTTTTGGCTTGCTTATCAATCATTTCTTTAACACCATCATAATCGACGACGGCATCTTTGTTTTCAACGGTAACGTTAACGAGTTTTTGTGGGTACTTTTTAAAGCCTTCAAAGGCTTTTTCAACTGAATCATATTCGGATAACACATTGAGAATTTGGAGGGCACTCAAAATGCCATCGCCTGTATTGAGAATGTCACCGATAATAATATGGCCACTTTGTTCACCGCCTAAGCAATAGCCATGTTCAAGAATTTCTGCTTGAATGTACTTATCGCCAACACTGACAACTTTACATTCAATCCCCTCTTTTTCTAGTGCCTTGATTAGACCAAGATTAGACATGACTGTAATCACAACTGTATTCTTTTTTAACGTTCCCTTTGCTTTCAGTGCTTTAGCTAAGAGATATAAAATATAATCACCATCGACTTCTTCGCCATTTCTGTCAACGAGTAAGACACGATCAACATCACCATCAAAAGCAATTCCTAAATCGTACTTATTACTTAGCATCCCCTGCTTAAGCGCTTCTAAGTGAGTCGAACCACACTTTAGATTGATATTAACACCATTAGGGTCAACGCCAATATAATCAATGGCACAGCCGGTCCGCGAAAACACACGGGGTGCGACAACACTAGCCGAGCCATTGGCACAATCAACTAGTAAGCGCATAGAAGATCCCTTTGTTTTAGTGGCTAAAATAAAATCAATATACTCTTCAACCATTTCTGGCACATAGTAGGAGCGGCCAATTTTATTGTTCTTTGCGAGTGGTAAATTATCCTTCTCGCTATCAATATAGGCTTCCATTTTTTCTTCTAAGGCTTCACCAATTTTTGTACCATCACTAGCAAAAACTTTAATACCATTATCGTAAAATGGATTGTGAGAGGCAGAGATCATGATGCCAAAATCAAACCCCTTCGTTTTGACAAGATAAGAGACGCTTGGGGTTGTACTGACCGCTAGGTCATAAACATCACCACCACTGGTGAGAATGCCACTTGTCAGACCCGCTAAAAGCATTTGACCACTCAATCTTGTGTCGCGTGCAATCAAAATTTTTGGCCCAGTGCCATTGTTGTTTAAACTACCTAAGTAACGACCAATCCTGTAAGCTAAACTACTATTTAGTTTTTCGTTTGCAGGACCTCTGACACCATCGGTACCAAAATATTTCCCCATTCTAGTCCTCCTTTTCGTCTAATCCCATATCAACATAATCAGTTAAGACACGTACAAAATTTTCACGGCTCACTGATTGTAATAGCCCCTTATAGGCTAATGAGATTCTCCCCGTTTCTTCACTCACTATTATCGTCACTGAATCACTGACTTCACTAATACCCAAACCAGCACGATGACGTGAGCCAACCTTACCAGCTAGTGGTTTAGTTGAAGGTTGATAATAGACACTGGCGGCCACAATCATATTCTCACGAATAATCACTGCACCGTCATGTAAAATTGTTCCCTTATAAAATATACTCAACAACAAGGGTGAACTGACAACCGCGTTAATCATTGTGCCATTACGCATCACATCATCAAGCGGTGTATTACGTTCAATTGTAATGAGGGCACCTGTTTTAGTCTTGGTTAAACTTTCAATCGCATTATCAAGTTCATGAAATAAAGCGTCCCGATCATAAATCTTAACATGTTTACGCCCGCCTCTTCTTCCTCTGAGAGGGAAACCAAGAAAGGTTGAATCTTTCTTCAAAGGGTTACCGACGAGCGGGCGAAAATCTGGGATATTGGTCACGGTAAATAAGACGAGTCCAGCCAGCAAAATAATAAGTGCGGTTAAAAAAGCCTCCGTGTAACCAAGGGCAAAAAGCGTCATTATAACGATGGATATAACAAAAAGAAAGGTTGTAATAAAAATGCGTTTTAAATATTTAAGGTAAAAGACGTTGACCGCAAGTAATATAAATCCAATTAATGCAAAATTTATCCAAAAATGGAGGTCTCCATAATTAACACCATTTAATAAAAACACCATACGCCACCTACCTATATGTGGATATTTTAGCACTAAATAGCAATCGTTAACAAATCAATTGTTGATATGCGATTATCTTTGTCTATCAAAAATTATATATTTCGTTCTACTTGCAAATCATTTGCAACTAGCATAAAATAATTCACGAGGTAATATTATGATTAAAAACACAAAACTCTTATTAATAACCGGGGCCATTGCCCTGACTAGTTGTGGGACAAGCTACGAACAAGTCAATGTGACAACAAGTATGTATCCCCACTATGACTTAGTCCGTCAAACAACTAAAAATACGGGTATTTCATATGCGCTTATCACACCACCGGGAGTCGAAGTCCATTCCTATCGACCAACACCAAAACAAACAGCACAAATTCAAAATTCCGATATATTTTTCTACTCAACAGATTTAATCGAAACTTGGGTTTCTGGTATGAATGTCAAAGACGTGAGCGTGATCAATGTTCATGACACATTGTTTAGTGAGGAGCACGAACATGATGGTCACGAGGAAACAGAAATAGAAGCAGACGATGAACACAATCACCATCATGGCGTTCACTTTTGGACCAGCCCATCAAACATCATAGAAGAATTAGATTTGGTCGTCGATGAATTAAGTTCACACTATCCTGAATTTGCTAGTGAATTCGCCGCTAATGCTGAGGATTACGCCCTAGCGCTGACAACGGCAAGTGAGGAATTTGCCAACAGTCTTGTCGACTTAGTTGCCCCCACAGTTTTCTTTGTCGGTCATAATGCCATGGCTGATTTTGGTGAATACTTTGGTCTAGAAATTGTTTCGTTAATCGAGGATATCAAGCCTGATGCTGATATCACACCAGCCCAACTTGCCGCCCTCGTCGACGCTGTCGTCGCTAGTAATGCTGAATATTTATTTGTTGAAGAACTCGCTGACCCCGTTTTTGGCCGTACTGTAAAAGATGAATTGAAAAACAAGTATGATCGCGATGTTGAAATTTTAGAACTGCATGGCTATCATAATGTCACATTAAACGATTTTGAATCTGAAGTGACTTACTTAGATTTGCTGAATCGAAATATCACAAATTTATCTGAGGCCCTTCTATGATTCATATTCGGGACCTAACCGTCAAGTTTAACCAAATTTCTGTACTCGAAAACATTAGTGTTGATGTAAATAGGGGAGAGATTGTTCATATTCTTGGACCGAACGGCAGTGGAAAAACGACACTAATAAAGATTTTGTTGGGCCTTATTCGTCCAACAAGTGGTGAGGTTAAAATCGCCTCTACTCGTATAGGCTATCTCCCCCAAATCATTAAAGTTAACGCCAATTTCCCCACCACAGTCGGTGAAGTAATTTATAGTGGCTTTGCTCAACAATCTCTGTTGATGAAAAAACAACAAATCGCCTTGATTAAAGCATGGTTGACGAAGATGGAAATCCCCGATCTGTTTGATAAACAATTTAGTGAGCTTTCTGGTGGCCAACGTCAAAGAGTACTTCTCATTAGAGCAATTATCGCAAAACCAGACCTCCTTGTTCTTGACGAACCAACCAGTGCCCTCGATCCAGAATTCAGAAGACGTTTTTATGAGATAATCAACGAACTCAACATGGAAGGTATGACCATTCTTAATATCACGCATGATTTAGATTCACACTATGTTAATTGTTCTAATAACGTCCTGTATTTAGACCGTAAGGTGCGATATTATGGCAGTGCCTGTGACTTCCAAAATGATTTTGGTAATAAGGAGCATCATCACCATGTGGATTGAAATTTTTACATATAACTTTATGATCTTTGCTTTCATTATCGGCGGGCTTGTCGCGCTTGTGACCGCTTTGATTAGTCCTTTCATCGTCTTAAACAATCAATCGATGCTCGCAGATGGACTGGCCCACACAAGCTTTCTTGGCTTCGTCATTGGCGTCATTCTTGTTGATCAACCAATTTATATTGCGCTGATTATCGCTTCAATTGCCAGCTTACTCATCAAGTTCATTTCCTCGAAAGCATCGATTAACAATGATGCTGCCATTGGTGTTGTTAGCAGCTTGTCTTTTGCCATTGGGCTGATTATTATTTCAGTAACAAGTGGGTTCAATGTTTCAATTGAAAGTCTAATGACAGGCTCATTACTAACCACCAATATAAATGACATTATCATCACTTCTGTTTTAGCTGCTATAACCTTTAGCTTTGTTCTAATTTATTACCGATATTTATATCAAAATGTCTTTGATAAGGAAAACATTGTCATTAGTCGTAAAAAATCAATATTATTAGACTATGGTCTTTCAATGATTAGTGCGCTGATCATCGTCGTCGGTGTCAAAATTGTTGGTGCGCTTTTAGTCTCATCGCTGATTATTTTTCCAACACTCATTGCCACACAGTTTAAACGTAGTTTCAAAACAACTATACTTATCAGCGTGTCGACTTCTTTAGCAACCATGCTATTTAGTATCTATATTTCCTATCCGCTTGATATCCCGGCGAGTTCTACCGTTGTTGTCACTAATGCAAGCGTCTTATTAATTGCTTATTTGTATCGCTATTTTAAGGGGAGGTTAGCCAAATGAAATTCAAACTGACAAAACAGAGAAGTCAAATCATCGACATTTTCAAAAATTCTGATCAACCATTAAGTGCTGAACTCGTTTTTCAAAAATTGAGTGATCCCCTCATTAATCTCTCAACCGTCTACCGAACCATTGATATTTTAATGGCGGCTAATGTCATTAGTAAATTATACTTGAACAATCTTGCTTATTACTACTTTAATCATCATGACCACGTACACTATATGGTATGTGAAGATTGTCACAAAATGTTCGAAATCGATTGTATTTCATCACATTTTCATCATGTCGCAGATGAGAAAAACTTTAAAATGACGCACCATGATCTTGTGATTTATGGCCTTTGTCAAAACTGCCAAAAACAC
>DATESM010000001.1:0-4775 GCA_035270805.1 Bacilli bacterium | reverse complement strand
CTATTGGATCAATAACTGTTCAAGCGGAAGCGTTTGCAAACTATGTAAACAATGATCAAGGGCTAGGAGCCAATGGCGCATGTGAAAGTGCGTTGACAATGATTATCAGTGAGTATGATAGTTTGACAACTGACGCACAATTGTACTTTCAAAATTCAACAGGGATGGCCTTTGAAAGCGCGAAAACACGCATAGCATATCTTGAAGCATGGGTGGCATCTAATCCAGGTGTTCAAAACATTCATGAAGTACTGAAACCAACAGGGGACATGATGATTGTCAGTATCATTGCTTTAATCGGTATATCTTCAATTATCGGTTACTACCTCACCATTCGACGTCGTCATCCTAACTCAATCAACTAAGGCCACAATATGTGGTCTTTTCATTTACTCATACTGATTACTGAATTTTATACATTTCTTGCTTATTTATTCTATAATTAGATTATAAGGAGAGTCATCATATGAAAAAATGTTCATTTTGCGGCCACGAAAATCAAGATAATGCAAAGTTTTGTGCGAATTGTGGTCGTACTTTTGTCGTTAAGGAAATCAGACAAAAACTTGGAAAAACGTTTGAAATCCTTGGTTATGTCGCCATTGGTCTAGGACTCTTTGCCTTTATTTTTGAACTAGTTGACAATATCATTTGGGGGGCGGGATTCTTTGCCTATCCTCTGTGGTTGGTCAAATATCTTCTACTAGCGGCACTTGGTCTAGTT
The DNA here is from genome assembly GCA_035270805.1 of Bacilli bacterium. Lineage (GTDB taxonomy): Bacteria > Bacillota_I > Bacilli_A > RFN20 > CAG-826 > DATESG01. The sequence goes on along the minus strand of DATESM010000001.1, from coordinate 4,051 downwards.
TATCTTTATGCCCAAAAGGTTAAGAGTCAAACTTTATCGCTCTTACTAACGACGGCCCTGATGACACATGTGCTCATCTTCTTTATCGGGATGAACTTTAGTGCAGTCTTTAGTGATTTTGCTTCAACATTTTTTATTCTATTTATTTTCCTGCTTGCTTACTTATTTGCCACTCTCGTCTTACTCTATCTCAATAATGAATGGGGAAATAAACTAGCTAGACTTTATCCTCTGCTTGTTGTCGGACTAGTCGGGATATATGCCTTCTTAAATATGCTTTACCTCTTTATCTTTGGTTTTAGAACGACCTTCTTTAGGACAATTGCTTTTCAAGCCCTCTCACTATTCTTCTATTATGGCGCACTCGCTGTTTTATTTGCCCTGCCCATCGTCGACAAAGAAATTGATACGATGGAACAACAAGGTGATAAAGAAACAGTTAGCAATAAAGAACAACCCACTGCTAAGCCTAGCGAGAAGAAAGCGGTCGAACCAGTGGAAGATAGACAAGTGGAAAGTAAAGAAGAGTCGCCACTTGAACAGGAAGCACCCCACTCGGAAGAAGAAAAAGCATAAATCCATCGATCCCATAATCCTTACTTCAAAGGTCTAGCAAGTCTAGGCCTTTCTCTTTTTGTAAGCATATGTAATGCATTATTTCTAATTTCTTATTAAAATAGCGATAATCATCTTTAAGTGAGGTTATATTAATGAATTTAGAAGTCTGGTACTCCCTAAGTAATACGAAGCTGACTGATGTCGAACGCCTTGAACGTGTTCTTAATTCACTCAGTTTTAAAGATAAGATTAAACTGCTCTTTAAGCCATTTATGGAGACCAAGTGTCCCCATGAAAAAGCGGCTTATGTGCTTTTAAAGTGGGCGGAAAAAGAGTATATGGGTCTAGAAACCCTAAAGAAGATTTTGTCTCTCCGTGGAGTCGAAAAAGAAAAAGTTGCCCAGATGGCCAATAACCTTGGTCTTTGTACGGCCCAAATTAAGGACTTATTTGAGAGTGATGAATATAAGCTTGATTTAAAAATAGATTACATTGAATCCCGTGAATTCTTCATTCATCAGACGACACTGATGATTGGCGAAGATCATGTCATTGATGCGGGTCAAGATGAGCAAATCATCCGTGAATTTATTGAACAAGCCTATATCAATAAAGGTAAAAAACAAAAACATTGTCATAAAGATGCTTACTGCAGTGATGAACAATGTCAATTTCATCAAGAAGGAGTGCAAACAGTAAAATGCAAATAGAAATATGGTCAGATTTTGCGTGTCCATTCTGCTATATCGGCAAGACACGTCTCGAAAACGCAATTAAAAAAACAGGCAATCAACATATAGAGCTCGTCTATAAGGCCTATCAACTCGACCCAACCGCACCAAAGAAAAGCGATGTGGTCGCGAAAGATTACTATATGAATCTCAAAGGTTTTAGCGCAGAAAAAGTCGCTCAACTCTTTGGACAAATCGAAGCTATGGCGGCCCAAAGTGGGCTTGAGTATCACATGGATAAAACGATTCACACTAATAGTTTTGATGCCCATCGATTGGCTAAATGGGCCGATACCCTTGGAAAAGAAGCCGAGCTTACAACGCGCTTAATGGTTGCCTATTTTAAAGAGGGAGCTGATTTAGCTGATCATGATACGCTCCTGTCACTTGTTAAAGAGATGGGACTAGATGATGAGGCGGCCGCGAAAGTATTAGCGGATCCTCAAGCTTTCAAACAAGAAGTTCAAGCGCAGATGAGCGAGGCGCGCGAGATTGGCGTCAGCGGTGTTCCTTTCTTTGTTATCAACCGAAAATATGGCATTAGTGGCGCCCAGGAAGAAGCACTATTTCTCCAAGCGCTTAATCAAGTCCTTGAAGAAGAGAAAACCCAACTTAAGAGCTTTAATAGTGCCAATGGCGCTAGTTGTGACGATGAGTCTTGTCAAATAGAATAGTCAAAAAAAATCAAAACACTAAGTGCATATTCTCTTGGTGTTTTTCTTTTTTTGTTGTATTCTATTAGGGCGTTTAAGACATCAATTTTTGTGTCAATAAACGTCGAGAAATGACATTGGATTAAAATCGTTAAAAGTCTCATAAAAAATCGCAATTTAATCTTGCGAGACTGAGCGTGTTTTGATACAATTGATTAAGCTCGGGATGTAGCACAGCTTGGTAGTGCGTCTGGTTTGGGACCAGAAGGTCGCAGGTTCGAATCCTGTCATCCCGACCATTTAATTGGGGCCATAGTTAAACGGGATAACACTAGCTTTGCAAGCTTGAATTCGGGGTTCGATTCCCCGTGGCTCCACCATTTGTAGACCTGGCTGTGTAGCTCAGTTGGTCAGAGCGACCGGTTCATACCCGGTAGGTCGTGGGTTCAACTCCCTCCGCAGCTACCATTTATTTATTACGTCGGACCCTTAGCTCAATGGTTAGAGCTCCCGGCTCATAACCGGTCGGTTATAGGTTCGAGTCCTATAGGGTCCACCACAATATGGAAGCATACCCAAGTGGTTGAAGGGGTCGGTCTTGAAAACCGATAGGGGGTGCAAGCCCCGCCAGAGTTCGAATCTCTGTGCTTCCGCCACGAAAATTTAAAGCGTCAGAGTCTGGCGTTTTTTTTGTATTTAAAAAAGACCACCTTGCGGTGGTCTTTGCTGCTTAGTTAGCGGTTGTTAATAGCGTCAATTGGTTTTTTACGCGCGATACCTAATACGGGAAGAATACTAGCAATCAGTGCACTAGCCACCGCAATAGCAATAATTAAGCCGAGTTGACGGAATGTGAAAGCGATGAGGGTTAAATCAGCACCAATTTCCGCCGCGACTGTATTGTTGATGAGGGCGACTGTTGGGATTGAAACAACAATAGCAAGCGCAATATTTATCGCGGCGATGATTAAACTTTCATAGGTGAAAATTTTAACAACATCGAGTTTACGCGCGCCTAGTCCTCTTAATATCCCAATATCACGTTTTTTATAGGAAATTGAGGTAGCAATAAAGTTCATCATCAGTAAGGCACTAAAGCCGGCTAGAATCGAACCAAGTACGAGGAAGATAACTGCTAATCCTTCAATAAGTCCACCAAACATGGAGAAAACATCACTATATTGGCTAGTAACAACGATTTCAAAGTCACCATTCATATGGGAGACTAGTTTGCTATATGTGTTGGATAGATTGGCATCGTTATTAGTAAATGAGAGTTTATTAATGAGCGATAGTGGATAATCACTTTGACTAACAGCACTGACGGTCAGCGTACTATTCTCACTCCAGGTTTCAAAAACATTGTAGGTGTTCGCGCCTTCAGTCACATAGGCCTTGCTTGGGAAATAGAGGCCAGCGATGCGGATTTCTTCAGCGTGTTGTGAACCTTTGTTGGCATTATTGATTTCAAGAAGACCAACATCATTTTGGAAAAAGTTTGCGAGTTTAGCCCTGTTACTTGTATTTGTCGCCCAAATCATCAGGTCTTCAATGTAATCAAAGGTATGTTCATTTCCATTCTCTTGGAAAGTTAAAAGCGAGAGACCATTATTTTCATTGTAATTATTGAGATTGAAGTTCTCCACAATATTAGGATGGTTGACAAGCATGTCATAGGAAATAATCACTTCATTGTCTTGAAGTGGATCTTGTGAAAACTTAATCAGGCGGTTTTCTATTAGCTTGTCTTCCTCAATCATATAGTTGATTTGATTCGTCCAGCCATAACCATCTTCATCGCGTTGCCAATAAAGACCAGCATTAGCCCGATAATATTCATCGCTAATATCAGGGTCAGAAAAATGGAGATTAGGCAGTACTAAATCAGAGCGATAATACATCAGATAGCCACGGGCATTTAAGTCCATTAGCAGAGCGTTTGAGGCTTGATAGTCTGAGATGAGAGGGCGTAAATTGTCCTCAGTAAAGCGTTCTGTATCGTAGTCGACATCAATCACGCCAGAAATGGTGACATCAAGGTCATTATAATTGAATGATTTGCCAATAATCATATTCGCATTATTAACGGCATTGTTTGAAAACTGTGCG